>CAMWJQ010000305.1 GCA_947174615.1 uncultured Lachnospiraceae bacterium | reverse complement strand
CAGTTATATGGAGATGGATACCGTTCAAATCCGGGGTGTGGATTCTACAGACAGAGTGACAAGAGCAAAGCTTGGAAAGGGCGCGCAGCTTGTCATTAAGGAAAAGTTAATGACCCATGGAAAACAGAAAGCGACAACAAATTTTTATGTGGATTTGGACGGCGAGGATTCAAGTACGAATGTGATTTCGCGTTCTGTGGCAAAGGATTCATCGGAGCAGACCTTTTACTCCCATATCAATGGAAACAATCAGTGTGCAGGGCATTCCGAGTGTGACGCGATTATTATGGACCATGCGGTAGTGCGTGCAATCCCGGAGATTACGGCAAACAACCTTGATGCGAGTCTGATTCACGAGGCGGCAATCGGAAAAATTGCGGGCGATCAGTTGATTAAGCTGATGACGCTGGGGCTGACAGAGGCGGAGGCGGAAGAACAGATCGTAAACGGATTTTTGAAATAGCCCGTAATACATGAAAATGCAGAGGTACGATAGCAGAAGATATAAACAATTATTTATATAAACGAAGGAAAGCGAGGTAGTACTATGGAAACAATCAAATGTATCGAGACAAGGAGAAGTATTAGAAAATTCAAGGCAGAGCAGGTGCCCCATGAGGTAATGCAGGAGATTGTGTCGGCGGCATCGTTTGCGCCATCGTGGAAAAATACGCAGGTGACTAGGTATGTGGTGGTTGAAAATGCGCAGATCAAGGCAAAAATTGCAGACGAAGCAACGCTTGGATTTGAGCACAATAATGGTATCATTAAAGGCTGTGCAGCGCTTGTCGTAGTCAGTTTGGTACATGGCAGAAGCGGTTTTGAGCGTGATGGTTCCTATACGACATCAAAAGAGGACCGCTGGGAAGTGTTTGACGCAGGACTTGCAACACAGACCTTCTGTCTGGCTGCCCATGAGAAAGGAGTAGGCGCTGTGATACTCGGCATATTTGACGAGGCGAAAGTCGCTGAGATTATCGGTATCGAGGAAGGGCAGAAAGTGGCTGCGCTCGTGGCAGTAGGCTATGCGGACGAAGAACCGTCTGCACCGAAGCGAAAGAGTGTGGAAGAACTGGTAAAGTTTGTGTAGTTCAAAAGGTAATATGCAGGCACTTGCATGAGCGCGCAGGTGCCTGCTTGTTCATTGCAGGAGGCTAAAATTTTAGAGGAGATACCTTGAGAAAGGATCGTGGGTATATTATGAAAAAGATGATTTGGTGCACTGTATGGATTTTGTCGGGCTTTCTTATGGGCGGATGCGGTGCAGGACGGAATGGACAGTTAGATTTGGAGACTGCGCAGGAGACGCGGATCCAGAGTGAGGATATTGAAGATTCTGAAAAGAAAGTTTCAGAAAGCGAAACGTTAAAAAACGGGGAATTGGATAATGATGTTGTGAATAATGATCAAATTGAGACAGCAGGCGAGCATATTCCGACAATTCATATCACATCGGAGAAAAAGGAGTGGTACACAGACGATGGCAAGACACTGCTTCTGACAGCTTCTGCTGACAAGGTTGAGGTTGAAGGAAAGGATTTTGACGCGCTGAATGCCGCACTGTCAGCGGAGTGGGGCGGACTTGCGAAGGACTATGAGGAACTGCTGCAAACAGCCAAGGAGCATTATGAATCGGAGCAAGAAAATGAGTATTATTTTATGAATTATTATAACAGCGAAAGTGTCTTGGCGTATAGGATTGACAATCGTGTCGCAAGCTTTTGCAGTCTCTATAACGAGTATCAAGGCGGAGCGCATGGGATTTATGCCTTTGATGGTGCGACGTTTGATGTGAAAAGCGGAAAAAAGCTGCAGCTTGAAGATATTTTGAGCGATGCAGAAGGCTTTTATGAAAAAGCTGTCAGTTATATTACACAGGAGCTGGAAGAACATTATGGGGACGAACTTTTTCCGGAATATCAGGAGGTCGTGGAGGCAGATACATTTGGTGAGACGCCGGTGTGCTGGTACTTGGACAACACAGGAATCGTGATACAATATAGTCTGTACAGTGTTGCGCCGTATGTGGCAGGCGCGCCGTCCGTGACGCTGCCCTATGATGTGTTTGCTGACTATATCAAAGCGGAGTATATCAGCCCATGCAGCAGCATCATTGCGCGTGTGACGGAGAATGAGGACATGTCCAGACTGTTAGGCATAGACGGCAAAGTGATGATTGCTTCTGCATATGATGAAGATTATGGGGAAACAAAAGTGACAGTTCTGTCAGGAGATTCCAGTGAGACTGTCGGAACATTTAGCCGCTTCGTCAGCGGATATGCGGTCAAACGCACAGATGGGCGCAGCTTTGTGATTTTTTACTGTGATTACGCATCGGATGATTTTGTGACCTATGTGTATGAAGTCACAGATGGGAAAGTACAGGCATGTGACAAACTGGACGGCGCGTCTTTTGATGGTGCGTATTTAGGGACATCTGGCAACTATTATCTGGGAACAGATGCGATGAGCCTGTTCATGCATCTGGATGTGTTTGGTTCCTATGCAGGCAGTATGAAGTATCAGCTGACAGAGGCAGGAAAGCTGGTTCAGACAGAGGAGGTCTTTGCAGTCGATACACCATATGAGCTGACGGTGGTGAAAGAATTGCCGGTGACATTGGCAGGTGCGGAGACGACAATTCCCGCTGGCAGTGTGCTCAAGATTACTGGAACAGACAATGCGGGAACTGCGTACTTTCGTCTTGACAGCGGAGAGACTGGTACAATCAGCTATGTGCGCGACAAGGAGCAGTGGCAGCTTTTGATAGATGGTGTGTCGGAAAATGAGTATTTTGAGCTGCTGCCATATGCCGGATAGTAGAAACACAAATATTTTCCACTTGTGTCAAATTCACGCTGCGCCTAGTTTACTTCACACCACGAACCACCATTGTTAACGAAATGCTGGTGTCCCACTGTTTGACACCCTCATTGTATAGTGCAATACGTTTGTCATACTTCTCATTGATGCGTGTTTTTAATTGATTCAATTCTGCATCGCTTACAACACCGGGGGCGGTATGCGGAATCGTGTTTACAGCGTCGAGTGTTGTCTGGCGGTGGGCATTGATCATGGAATACGCCAGTTCTTTTGAATTTTGCGGGTTGTCCGGCGTAAGATTCGAGAGGACATATTCTGTGGAAATTTGTTGAAATCCATATTTTTCCATGGCAGCTGGCAGTTCGCTTTCATTCATGGCATATTGTCCGACAGCATATTTTTCCAGCATATTATGGTCAAAATGTTCTATTCTGTTCCATATTTCCTGTTCAAAGCTGTTCTCCTCAGCAACACAGTCGGCAGTGATCTGGATGCCGCGCCGAGCAGACAACACAAGGCAGATGCCGCCTGGCTTTAGTACGCGAAACTGTTCCTCGAAAAATTTTGATGGTTCAATGTGCTCCTGAACGGTATTGGAGATCGTCACATCAAAGAAATTGTCCGCAAAGGGCAATGCTGTCGCGTCGGCTTCAAGAAATTGAATATGTGGTGCCTGCTGTGCGGCAAATTGGATAAAGGCGGTATCTCTGTCTACTCCTGTCACCGTGGAATCAGGATACCAGCGTGCAAGCGACTGGGTCAGTGCGCCGGGACCGCAGCCTATTTCAAGAATGTTAGCGTGATTGCCAATACAGAAGGCGTTTTGATACGGTTCCTTATAGGCATCAGAAAATTTGAGTGTACGGGAGTAGTATAACGTCCCGATATTTTGGATATGATCGGACCAAATCGTATTCATGTTAAAACCTCCTTTGTTATTTTGGAATTACAGTATACCATTGTTTTGCTTGAAAATCTATATTGGAAGCGTATAAGACTGCAATTGAAAGTTGAAGGTACCTGTGTTAAAATAAAACAAGTGACCTAACGTACGCTGGATTATGTTTCGCAGATGGAGTGGGGGTATATGTACCTATGTTAAAGACTTTTGATTTCGTGTTTGATGCTATGCGCAGTGAGAAGCTTATGAAACAACTAAAAAGCGCGATTGCAGGTGATGTGGACACAGAAATCTGCACAGATATAGCGCGATTGTATTTTGACAGCAGGCGGAAAATAGTTTCAATTCGCCCCCTTTCTGCGACAAGTAAATTTCATTGGAAGGTTGCCCCGGCAGAGATGACTTATGATGCATTGTTCAAGATGATATCGGATGATTGGGAAAACATTAAGCACAATGATATTCATTATGTGTAAATGTCAAGTGTGTAGTCAATTGCAATGCAGTCATTCTGATTTTACCAGAGCTTTTGGGGGTATGGAATCTGGCAATCATGGCAGATGTATCGACAGTCGCGGCAGGCGGCAAAACGAGATGGAATGTTTATCATTCATAAATAATCCGCTTGATGAGTTCCAGAATACCGCTGTCGTCATAATTCTGGCGGAGCAGTGCGGAGATAATGAGCGAAAATACAATATCTACAAATTTTTGAGCCGTCAATGTTTCGTCAAAAGCATTCGGTCGGATTTTTGTGTCTTTTTCCAAAACACGAAAAAGTTCTGTCTGAATATGTTCCCATGATTGTGCCATCCTTTGTTTACCATCTGTTTTGTCATCTCCTAAAAAGTGCATAGAGTGCGAGGCGAAAAAACCTGGATATTTTTCGCTGCCTGTTTTTATGCTGTTAAAAATCCACAGCACACATTCTGAAAAACTGTCAAATTCTGTCTGACGCTCCGAAAAGTGGAAGAGCTCATGCCAGATACTTTCCACAGTGGCAGCGATTAAATCAGATTTGGATTCAAAATAGTTGTAGATCGAACCCACAGAAACCCCACAGGCAGCGGCGACAGTCCGTATGCTGACGGCTGACCAGCCCTTTGCAGTTACCAGTTGTCTGCTCTTGTCTAAGATCGCTTCTTTGGACGTAATAATGGTATTCATATACTGCCACTCCTTTTATACTGAACAATGTTCATTATAGCGTTTTCGGAATGGGTTGTCAAGAGAGAATTGTGTATCATCCTGTCTTTGACGGTTCGGACTTTAGGCGTTTTTTATGCCAGGGATTCGAATCGGTGTGAATGAGAAAATAGCTTGCAACATCAGGAGATGCACTATATAATATTATAAAAAGGCAGGTGGTTCAATCGTTCTGAGCAGTATATATTTTTAGATAAAAAACGCTGGCATAGAGGATGAATATGATATCCGATCAATGCGAAGGAGGTACATATGAAAAAGATCTATAGACAACTGTTGAATTTATTTTTGGTGACAGCGCTTATCATTGGCGGAGGAATTATTGTTAATTCCATGATGTCCCAGGCTTCCGGGGAGAAAAAACAAGAAGAGAAAGCAGGCAC
>CAMWJQ010000304.1 GCA_947174615.1 uncultured Lachnospiraceae bacterium | reverse complement strand
TTGATTTTTTCATATTCACTCATCTCCTATTCCGCCAGTCCGCCATGAGCAGAATCTATTTTTCCGCGGCTTTTGACACAATCTGCGTATTATAGCCCATAAAAAACATAAACTGTAACTCGTTCAAACTCAAACTTAGATTTTCAGGGTCATTGCTACTGATCATGTCATACGCAAGCGGAAGGTCTGTTTTCAATATTTCCATCGCACGCTCATCGTTCTGCAGCTCCTCCAGACGTGTATCCATTGTATAGAGCCTGCGGTAATCACGATTTGGCTGATAGGTTTTCTCAAAAACACCTGCCTCCAGTGAAACTTCCTCCCCATCCATTCCCGGAAGCACCGCGACAGCAGTACAGCCAAACGGCACCTCGAAATGTACCGTCACTGTTCCGTCCGAATGAATACGCCAGTTGGAGACATACTTTCCACTCACAGAATCATAAGCGCATTTTACATACGAAAGCTTCGGATTTAACTGCGGTGCAAAGCGTACAGAGCAAAAACCTGCCTCCGTCTCATTGATGCCCGCAATATGGCGGTACACATATTCCATCACAGAACCGTATGCGTAATGATTGAGCGAGTTCATGCCTGTTCCGCTGATACTGCCATCGTCGAGTACTGAGTTCCAGCGCTCCCAGATCGTCGTTGCGCCAAGATTGATGCAGTGCATCCATCCCGGAAATCCTTCCTGGAACAGGATATAGTACGCCATATCTTCCATGCCGTTTTCCGCCAGAATCTGACACATCATCGGCGCTCCGACAAAACCGCCCTTGATTTTATAGCAGTCCTTCTTCAGACGCGCCTTCAATCCCTCCACGACATGTCCTTTATCCACATAGACACCGAATTTTAAACTGATCAGATATGCCGTCTGTGTATCAACAGCAAGTCTGCCGTTCGGTGAAAAATACTCCGCAAGGATCGCCTTGTAAATCTGCTCCGCCTTCTGGCAGTACTGTTTCCGATCCTCTTCCTTTTCCAAAATTCCAGCCGCCTTAGCAAGCTTGAGCACCGACGCATAGTAATATATGGACGCGACAAAAAAATCGTCCGTTCCGCCCTTCATACTCTGCGGCGTCACCCCGTCCTGCGCCAGCCAGTCTCCAAAGTGAAAACCAAAGTTCCACAGATGCTGCTCCCCATGTTCCCGATCCTGTGCAATGATCCACTCCACCCAGTCCTTCATCATCGGGTAATGCACTGCCAGTTCATCTTTATCTCCATAATACTGATAGAGCGTCATCGGCAGAAAGGTCGCAACGTCGCCCCACACACTGCTGCCCCCAGGTATCCGGCTGATATTGGGGAGGTAATTTGCGATTCGTCCACCGTTCTTTCTCTGATCCACGCGCAAATCATACAAAAACTTCCGGTAAAATGCCCTCGTGTCCATCTGGAAGCTTGCCGCCGGCGCAAACACCATCGCATCGCCCGTCCATCCAAGGCGCTCGTCGCGCTGCGGACAGTCTGTCGGCATATCGAGAAAGTTAGAACGCTGTCCCCATGTGGCATTGCCTGCAAGCTGGTTGAGCAGACTGCTTGACGACTGAAAACTGCACGTATCATCCAGATCCGAGTAGACTGCCATTCCCATAAACGCTGCCTTGTCCATTGCTCCTGTCCACCCAGTCACGCGGACGTAACGGAATCCATAATAGGTAAAATGCGGACGCACCCGTTCCTTCTCACCGTTTGAGACATAGATAAACTGTGCTTTCGCCGTCCGGTAATTGTCGTTATAAAAGTTTCCCTGCTGCAGGATCTCCCCGAAATCCAGCACGATCTTTGTCCCTCTCGGAAAATCCGCGCTAAATTCCACATAGCCTGTAAAATTCTGTCCCATATCCAGCACTGTCTCGCCCGCGGGTGTATGAATCACCTCTTTTACAGGGAGCTGTTTCTTTACGATCACCGGGATACTGTAACGTTCCCTGAGCCTTTTTTTATCAGGATTTTTTTCCTCCGCCGTTTTTTCATCCAGCACGGCAACCGGTTTTGCACCGTTTTCCTTCCCCTCCCACAACAGGCGGTTATAGCACTCACCGTCGTAAATGTCGCTCATCTCGATATCACTGCCGCAGTACAGCCAGCTTTCATCCGTACTGACCACTGTGGAGGTCCCGTCTGCATATTGTATATGAAGCTCTGCGATCGCCCAGAAACGGCTGCCATAAACTGCAATGTCCCCGTCATAGCCAAGCCGCCCCTTATACCAGCCGTTTCCGGTCATGATCTCAATGCGGTTGTTTGCCTGCAAAAGCCCGGTAATATCATAGGTCTGATACTGAATGTCCTCATTGTAGTCATTGCAGAACGGCGCCAGATAATCATTCCCTATCTTCGTTCCATTCAGGTATGCTTCGTACAGTCCAAGACCTGTCACATAAATGCGCGCAGACGATACCTGCTTTTCTGCCGCAAAATCGCGGAAAAATACAGGGTGATATGTGTCTGCTTCATCCGTACCGATAAAATCCGCCTTCCAGGGCTCATCCATCTTACCTGTCTCAAACCACGCCGTCTCGCTCTTTGCACTGTCGCCGGATTCATCCGTCACCTCAACATTATAATAATATCTTGTGCGTGGTTTTAACTCAACTTCAAGCCGCTCCCCGATGCTTTTTAGTTCCTTTCCCTCTTTGACTGTAATGAGGTTTTCAAGTGCCGCATCCGATGCGATGCTTATTTTCACATTGGACTGGCGGCTGCCCCTGGCTTCTATCACTTTCCATGAACATTTTACACTTGGAAATGAAAAACCTATCGGATTCGTGATTCCGTTAATTTTTGTGTCTGTTATTTTCATTGCCTTTCCTCCATTTTATGGTTCTGCAGTCACTGCTTTTTCTTCCTCTTTTCTTCATACATATACCTGTCTGCCTGCTCAATGAGTTTATTCAAATCTTCAATCTCCACGGCCCGGAATTTCGAACCGCCAATACTCGCGCTCAGAAAGAATATATCATTTTGTTTATTCCACAGAGTCATTTCTTCCCGTATTCTGTCTGTGAGGCCGCCCAGTCTGTCATCTGTCCCCGTCTCACCAATGACAACAAATTCATCGCCCCCATAACGCATCGCCAGTTCATCTTCGTTGATACATTTCCTTATGATTTTTGCCATCGTCGATATCAGAACGTCTCCCGACTCATGCCCCTGCGTGTCATTGACCGTTTTTAACCCGTCTATATCCATGAAAAGCAGAAAGACTTCCTTGTCATTCTCTCTCATCTGAACCAGCATCGGTGCAGCAAAATGGAAAAATCCAGAGCGGTTATACAGATGTGTGAGCATGTCATACATCCACATGCGATTGAGTTTTACGACTGTTCCTTTCAGCAAAAGCAGTTTTCGAATGTTTTCGAGACCAATACCAATATTCATAAGCCATGTGTAATATAAACCATCCTCCAATGGAAATCTGCTGTTCCCACTGATACAGTATCCATAACAGCAGCGCTGATAGTAAATCGGATTCACAATATAAAAGTTTCCGCCGCCCTCATTTCTGCACACATCAGGCAGTACCTGCCCTCTGTAAAATAAACCATAGGATTGAAACGCCCCTTTCTCATATGCGAGTGGAATCGTGACATTTCTGGTATAATCAGTGTTCACATTCTCAATATCCATATTTCCGCTCAGATCCTCTGTCTGTGTACCAAACAGTTTTTCTTTTTCACAAAGGCAGAGGTAAAATTTCTCCATGTCGGTCTGTACAATATATTTTTTAAGCGCTTCTATCAGTTCCTCCGGCTGTTCCATCCCAGAAAAGTCGGATATCATATTTTTCATCAAATCCGCTACTTTCTGTGTTCTTAACCGGTCCTGCACATACTGTTCACAAAGCTGTCTGGCACTTGTTCCATTTTTCCCCTTACAGCCACAGCTTTCACGAAGAACAATTTGTGCAGGAACAATAACTCTCGTACCACCCTGCCCTGAGCCTTGCCTGAATAATTCCAGTACTGCTTCACGACCTGCATTGTACTGATTTTTATCAACGCTTGTAAGCGATGGAATGCATACTCCGGCCAGCTCATCATTATCAAATCCCGTCACATATACATCTTCTGGTACACGATACCCTTTTCTCTGTAATTCCTGTATTGCCCCGATCGCCATCAGATCATTCGCACAGACAAATGCATCTGGACATTCACTGTTGTTAAGATACGTGCCGACCGCCTTTCTTCCACTTTCTTCGTCCCATATCCCCTCCATAACCAGTCTGAAATCTTCCTCTATTCCATTTTCCCTGACTGTATCCATAAAAGCACGTCTGCGTTCCCGCGCCTCCTCATTAAAGGACGGTCCTGCAATATAACACAGTTTCCGACATCCATGCACTTTTATCAGGTGTTCGACCACCTGACGCTGTGCCTCATAATTTAAAATCCCGATATACCCCATCTGTGGCAGTTCCGAGTCAATACTAATCGCAGGTATCCTGCTCTCTTTCAGCGCGTCAAGAGCCTGCTCTGCCGTGGGTTCATACTGAATCGTGTTGCGAACAATTACAGCGCCGTCAAAATACCTGAAATCAGGCAGTTTCATAATCTGGTACGCTCCCTGCCTGTTCTCCTCTTTTTCATTATAATTGATGTGGCAGGTAAATACAAACAGATTGCAGTCTGTCTCCCTTGCCGCGTCAATCATGCCTTCCAATATCTTTTTCTGGTTGCCTATATTAATCGCGCTCATCAGCACTGCAATCTGTCTGCTCACCTTATTCCCTTCTCTCTTTATCTCTATTATACTTTCTTTCACTGAAACAAAAACGATGCAATCTTCTCCATATCCTCCGGTTCATGGGCAACGATCTCCAGATTGGGAATCTCGGACATCATCGGGAAGATGCTCGAAAGCGAAATGATCTGACAGAGCTTGGATTTGAGGTTTAACCTGTCCCCCTCGCCGGTGATCAGCTCCACTTCACCTTTGCATTCTTCGACAACCTGAAACAACCCCTCTACATTTGTGACTCTATTAATCTTCATTGTGCATCCCTCCTTGTATTATGAAATATGAACTGAAGTTTTAAAAATTGAGACTTTTTAACCAAATATATGCAGCCTGATTTTCTTAAGCTGCGGTTCCTCGAACAACAGTAATGTCACTTCATCTCCATTCAGACGTCTTCCTGCCATCCATTTTCCATCCTCAAACACTCCCTCTTTATAAGAAAAAATTTCTACATACGGCTTTTCTGGATTCCGTGAAAAATACGTAAGCATGCATCCATTACCAACGATATAGAAATCATAGTGGAAGTATGCTCCTGTCTCTTCAACACCTCTCCGAGCCCACGAG
>CAMWJQ010000303.1 GCA_947174615.1 uncultured Lachnospiraceae bacterium | reverse complement strand
ATGGCTGTAGCAAGTCTGCTCACAACATTCCCCAAGTAAAGTTACACTATCCCTTTCTAAGAAACTATTTTCTATTCTAACCTTAAAGTCGTATAATATATACTCAAATAAGCAAAAAATGGCTTCAAAGCCTGTATTTATGCGGAAATCGATTTGAGTGCATATTATACGACTTTTGGGATTCTAAAGAAATTATATACTGCCCACGTGTAAAAAACAACCTTAAGAATCATGAATTTTTTGAAAATTATCAAATTAGTTAATCATTCCCATATGTTTTGTGCTATACTGTTTTATGTGACAGCCGAGGGGCGGATAGTCTCAAAGAAACTGCCTACCTGTCCCAGCAGTTGACCAAAGGTTCATTGAGCTGGCAGGGAAATAAAATTTAAAATTCTAAGGAGATGCTTATGGCGGCAAAAATTTTAGTTCACGGCTCCGGGCACAAAGCAGCAAGTTGGAAGAAAACAATTTCATATATGACAAACAATGAAGATATTATGTGCCCGAATCTATCCTCCATCCTTGAAGGGAAAGAGGCAAGTTACGAAAATCTATATTCTTCATTTGTAAAATATTGCAACGAAATGGATGGGCAAATTCATTTATGCGGTCTTTCGTTAGGCGGCATTTTGACTTTAAACTATGCTTTTGATTTCCCGCAAAAAGTAAAAACATTAGTTTTAATCGGAACGCCATATAAAGTCCCGAAGGCAGCGTTTGGTTTTCAAAATATCATTTTCAGATTTTTACCAAAATCTATTTTTGAAACTATGGCATTTGATAAAAAGGACACTTTCGCTTTAGGAAACACCATGAAAAGCTTAGATTTTAGTGACAAGGTGAAAAATATTAAGTGTCCCACGCTAATCCTTTGCGGAAAGAAAGACAGAGCAAATATGAAATCAGCGTATTACTTGTCGCAAAACATTAAAAATTCAGAATTGAAAATCATTGAAAATACTGGTCATGTTGTCAATGAAGAAAGTCCAGAAATTTTAGCAAAGATACTGACAGAATATTATTCATTCAATGTTTAATTTGCTTCCAAAGCGAATGTCTGCGCCTATCTGCAGAAGGCAATCAGCATCCGTGATACAAATACCAGAAAAGAAATAAAATAAGTCTTTTTTGTTACTGTTAAAACATCTTATACGAAAGCGAGGGAAACCAATTGGAAGAACATGTTAAAAGAACACTGCAAGAAAAATACGGCTGCTCCTGTGAAAAGTGCGGAGATTTAATCCGCAATCAGGGAATTTCTGACCCGGATATTGCTCGTGCAGCTTTTGAGGAGGGTATCTTTTACCCACGTATCCTATATCAGGATGCCCCCACAGACGTGCGGGACAAGCTGATTGACCTGTTGGACAAAGGCAATCCAGACAAAAGTCTGATCAACAACTATCTCGTTGCGCTTGCCACGATCGGTGATGAGACTGTCGCTGAATACTTCCAAAAATGGGAAGATGCACCCAAACCATGGCGCGAATCGCTGTATGTCGGACCTTATCAATATGCCGAGGAAGGCGGCTGGTGCATGGAGGGCGGCAATAAAAGACAGCTTTTCTTCGATGAATGCTACGCACTGGAAAAGTCAGAGACAGCCACGCCAGAAGAAAATATTTATGGGGGCACAGCGGACGAAAAATGCCCGTTTTGCGAATCCAGCTATGTCAATGTGCTGGTTCTTGACGGTCGTGACGAACGCCTTTCCTTTCTGGGACTGCATGGTACAATCAAGATTAAGTACTGTGAGGGCTGTATGCCATGGTCAGGTACTGTATTCTGCAAGTATACGGAGGATGGAGAAAGCACAGTCCTGCACCATGAGAACGGCGAGGACTATTTCTGTGAGGACGAGGACTTAAATGACCGCACGCCTTTTGTACTCTCCAAAAAAATGGTTCCGAAAAGTTACTGCGACGAATTTGAGCGCTGCGCCATTGGCGGCAGACCTGCCTTTCTTGATGATGCCACATACGCAGTCTGTCCGGAGTGCGGGAAAAAAATGATGCATCTGGCACAGCTTGGCGAAGAGTGGACCACCTGCGGCACACACTATATTCAAATCTGCCGCAACTGTCAGATCGCAGCGATACAATACCAGCAGACCTGAGATTCGTGTGAAATCAATGATTTCACAATCCTGATTTGTACGCCTGCTACGGCAGGCAGATGGGAGTTCGTGTGAAATCAATGATTTCACAATCCTGATTTGTACGCCTGGTAATAAAGTATCTTTTATGTCTTGTTTTTGCTTTGATCGAAACGAAAGGAATGATAAAATTTATGGAAAAATTACCACCGATAGAAAAAATATATGAAGCGTATTCCGCGCTGGCGGACAATCGTATACACATGAGCGAAGCTTCCGCGGAGGTCACATCCTCTGACGGTTCAAAATCATATAAAGTTGCATGGAAAGACAATACTTATTCTTCGACAGACAACGCTACCTACTGGCAGGGCTATGCGGGCTATCCTGTCATCGGTGTTTTGATTTTACAGTCCAAACTGACAGTGGACAGCGCCATCTTCACACATTTTTCCAGTGTAAACTGGAACAGCCTGAACAAAAAGCACAAAAGAGACTACAGGGCAGCCCTTATGGAAGTATATTCAGAAAAACAACTGCCGCAGGATAAAATTGACGGCATCGAGGCAATGACACAGCAGGTCTTTGAGCAGCTCAAACAATTAGACTTGAACATTGTGCGTAAACTCAGTACAGCAAGCCGCTAAGAAACCACGCAGAGATAACATGGGCAGACTACGCAGGATATTTCTGCGAGGATGCTTATTATCAACAGAATTCTTTTTATTTTTTCCCTATGCCAAGATTATATGGGCAGATATCCCGGCACTTGTGGCAGGATATCTCCCAATTTTTTGTCTCCGGATTATCCCCGAATGCATAGTCCCAACAGCGCTGCTGGTCTATCTCCTGCCTTTCGAGCGCATTCACAGGGCAAATTCCCACACACCGATTACAGTCATTGCAAATCCGCTCCAAAACTGCATCCGGATCTAGCGTTGCCTCGGTAATCACAGCCCCCAGCCACACCATGCTTCCAAACTGCGGCGTGATGAGCAGCGAGTGTCTGCCAATTGTCCCAAGTCCTGCTGCCTCTGCAATATGTTTCTGGGAGACAATTGAACGCCACCGCTCCGTCGTGGTGTCCCACTGGCTCTCATTCGTCGGAATCGGTATGGCTGCCACGCCTTTTTTATCCAATTCAATGCATAAATCCAGTGCAATCGCGTCCATTTTCGCCGTGATAGAGTTGCGCACTCTGGTATATGGCACTGCCGAATTACATGCTAAAACTCCCGCTGGAAACCTGCATGCAAACGAGATCACGGACCGACAAGAGGGCAATACATCACATGGATGATACCCTCTGGGAGCATCATCAAACCGATCAATTCCGGCAATTCCACACAAATCCGCTCCCAATGAAAACACAATATTCTTGATCTGACTGCTGTTTATAACTTGTTGCATGAACCCCACTCCAATCTCTCCATTCTGCCAAATCTTTATCCAATCAGACACTTTTTACCCTGGAATGCAAATCCATACTTCCGAATCTGTTCTGCTGCAAATCCTTCTGATAAAAGCTCCACTGCATACTGTTTTTCTTCGATCTGCGCATGGGCATTGGCAAGTGTCTCCTCAAGCGTCCTTTCACCCTCATACGGACTCAATACCTTAAATTCAAAAATAAATGCCTTCTTGCTCTTATCAAGTGGCTTTAGTATGACATCATACCGCCCATAACCGCTCTCGCGGTTCGAACAAACCTTGTATGTGTCCGCAAGATTCACCACCATGCCCAGAACAAACCCGTGATAAAAACGCTCTGGTTCTGCTTCCTCCGAAGGCTTATTTCCACTGTCAAACGAACTAAATGTGTTCAATGCCACCTTGTTCATAAAAGTATTCATTCTGAATACGTTATCGTTCAGCATCGCCTTGATAAACTCATTATAGACTGCTGTCGTGCCGCCCTGAAACCAGCCTTTGACCATCTTGCGAAACATCTGACGCACTTCATGATTTGTGAGCGTGAGCGTATAAAAAACATTATCCTCCGCAGCCTCGTCGTCGCTTTCTGCCTCTGTCTTGAGTACTTTAAGATATCCCGCCGCAAGCAGCAGGCTCCACACCGCATTGTTATCACTGCCAAGCTGGTTAAACACCACCTGTTCGTCAAGCTCTGTCACGAAACTTTTTCCCTGCAATAACTCCTCCATTGTCTGCTTGATGGCAGCATCTCCGTTTTGCACCAGCGCGTTGACAAGAGCGTTGCCGCTGGTGTTTGTCCAGTATGCCTCATATCTTCCCTTTTTGCGAATAAAGGACGCGATCGACCACGGATTGTAAATATCTGTATAACTGCCAAAGGTAAACCCGTCGTACCACTGTTTTACACCCTGCTTTTCTGCTTCTAATCCTACAGCGTCCAATGCCTGAAAAACCTCGTCCTCCGTGAACCCAAATGCTGTCGCATACTCGTCTGATGTCGTTGTAATCACATCCAGATTGTTCAAATCCGAGAAAATACTTTCTTTTGAAATACGTGTGATTCCTGTAATCATGGCACGATCAAGATAGGGATTTGTCTTGAATGTACTGTTAAAAAACTCCCTGAAAAATTCCGCCGCCTTGTCCCAGTATCCATTCAGCCATGCTTCCTGCATTGGCGTATCATACTCATCGAGAAGGATAATGACATCCCTTTTGTAATAACGCTGCATGAAACCGGTAAGGGAATGTATCGCGTCCGCAGCTCCCTGCATCGCCATTCCCGGCTTTACATGTTCGTAATATTCTCGCTCATTGCGGCTGAGCAGCTCTCCATCCAGCAAATATCGGTGCTGCTCATACAGGTCAGAAAACACCTTTGATATTTTGTATTCCATATCTGCATATCGTGACGCCTTAATATTGGCAAATGTCAGAAAAAGCACCGGAAATGTCCCCTGTAGCTCGCGGTACCTGCCTTCCCATATGGAAAGCCCCTCAAACAAATCGCCCCTGCCTGCATATTTCGTCGAAAAGAAGCATTCCAGCATACTTATATTCAGCGTCTTGCCAAACCTCCTTGGACGCGTGATCAGTGTCACATCCGAACTCTTTTCCCACCATTCGCGAATAAATTCTGTCTTATCAATATAAAAAGCCCCCTGAGCCCTCAGTCGATCAAATCTTTGTGCACTAATGTTTACCAATATACTGCTATCCATCTTTGCTTATCCCTGCTTTCCTACGTTTATAGGGCTGTCGGAAAATGATGCGATATACCCAATATATTGTTTGAACTATT
>CAMWJQ010000302.1 GCA_947174615.1 uncultured Lachnospiraceae bacterium | reverse complement strand
CAGCTGAACATTTATACGGCGTATTTGTCACAAGTAATTTCTGAACAGTTTCTAATAACATCCCTGCGTCCTGCGCAGAGAGAACGTATAAAGATAAACAGACATTGACAGGAGGATTTTGATAATGAAGAAAAAAATGCTAATCGGTATTGTGGCAGCCGCAATCCTGGCGGCGGGCTTTATGTGTTTTGGTATATGGTTTCTTTCCGGAGCCGGCAGTACTTATTATTATGGGCAGATTGACAACGGCAAACTGGAACAGACCGGATCAAAAGGCGGCGTGATAAATTTCAGTGGGAATGGGAATATGGATTACTCCTACACCTTATTTTGCTACAATGAAGATGGAAAGGGAAAAGACATTACATTCGGAACATCAAGGGAATTGAAGGAGGGCGCGTTTATCCGCCTGACTGTCATGCCCGTCCGCGGCGTCCTGGAATGGAGTGAAGTGCAGTATGAGGAGCTTCCCGCGGCGGTACAGGACAGTTATACTGGCGGTCGAAAAGACTGACCAGACGCTCAATGCCATCGTTGATTGACGACAGCGCAGTACTGGCAGAAATTTGCTTTAATTATACAACAAAGAAAGTGTGCTTGTATCTTTTTTAAAGTTGTAAACTGGTGATATTCTAATGGACAATGACGTAAAAGGAGGCAACAAACCATGTATGAAAATCAGATTTTGGAATCTCATGGAAAGACAAAAAAGGAGGACTTAGACCGCATAGAGCAGAAATTTCATGTGAAAATCCCAAAGGAGGTGCAGGAACACTGTCTGACCTATAACGGCGGCTATCCGGAAAAGCCCGTTTTTACGGACAAAAACGGCAATGAATACTCCGTGGACCGGTTTATTCCTGTACGGAACGGAAAGAAACGACCCATGGAAAAAACGCTGGAACTTTTGAGAGCGGATGAAGGCGTAATTCCGGACTGGCTGATCCCATTTGCTGAGGAAGATGGGGGAAATCTCTTTTGTTTCAGCGTAAGAGAATCCGACTTTGGCTCCATCTATTATTACGATCACGAATTTGAATACGGCGAGGATCCGGAGGAGCATGTGACTTGGCTGTCGGAATCCGTCACAGCGTTTATCAACTCTCTGACCGAGGACGAGGAGAACGAGGATGATGAGTGCGAAGAAGGGGAGGATGAAGAGTAGACGAATAAAATATATTGCACTGCCTGCAGCGTTTTTCCTGGTCATATGCCTTTGTCGGGGCTGCTGTGACGCTTTGTTTGTCGCAAGCCGGGAGGTCTATCCCTCGCCCCAGGGGACAAACACCATCATCATTGAGTATGACCATGTATGCCGTCCGTATGTCTGCCAAAAGTACAAGGGACAGAATCGGCAAATAAACTTGCTGGTTCTGTCCCTTGTTTCATGTAAGGTTTTATGATAAAAATGTTACGAAGCAGTATAAAAAACTGCAGTTTCCCAACTTTCAATGTAAAATAGCAACTGTGTTGGATGGAGTTGATATGGAGATTCATAAAGGAGATATGAAATTATACCAACAGCGCTGCAGAATGAATGGTATTATAGAGTCTCCTGCTCTGATCCCTTCATTGACAGCGCAGGACAATCTCGAAATTTGTTGTTTGAGACAAGGAATCAAAGGAAAAAAGTGTATTAATGAGGTAATGAAAGTGGTAGGATTGTCTCAAGAGGATATAAAAGGGGTGAAAGTAAAAAACTATTCGCTCGGAATGAAACAGCGCCTCGGCATTGCAAAATCACTGATTGGAAATCCTGAGTTTTTGTTTTTTGATGAACCACTTAATGGTCTTGATCCTTCTGGAATTAGAGAGTTTCGTGAATTGATCAGGACATTGAATCAGAGAGGGATTACGCTATTAATTTCCAGCCATCTGTTGCGAGAATTGGATCAGACAGCCACGTGTTATGGTTTTGTTCATAATGGGAAAGTGATAGAGCAAATCTCGGCGAATGACTTGCAGAGGAAGTTTAACAAATATATGCTGATCAAAGTGGATAATGATTCGATGGCAGAAAAAGTATTGAAAGAAGTATTTGGTGTAAACAGGATTGAAGTTGTTTCTAAGGGGATCATTCATTTAAGAGAACAATTTGATATGAAGGGAAAAATTGTTCAGGCACTTAATATGAAGGGAATTTTAGTAGAGGAGATTACAATAAAAGGCGAAGATTTAGAAAATTACTATATGTCATTAATAGGAAGGAATGATTAAAGGGGGCGTAATTACGTTTTTTATACATAAGTTGAAGGTAATATATATAGAATCGGTAAAAAAGTATATGTCTGTTATGCTGACATATACTTTTATTTGTGGAGTTGGAATAGTATTAGGAATATATTTGCCGTTAAAATTAGGAAATGTAATGGATGCAGCAATCGAAAAGGATTATACAGGGGTTATACGTTTGCTGGTACAGATATTTCTATTATTTTTGGCGTCATCAATATTAAATAATATTAAAAGTTTAACTTCATTAACAATCACAGTAAGAATGTCTGAGGAAATAAAAAATAAGATTGTTTCAAAGGTTATGATTATGCCAATGAAAAATATCGATTCGTTGGAAAACGGACAGATTGTATCAAAATTAGAGAAAAAAGTGATATGGTCTACCAATCAGGCTGTTTTTATTGTATAATAAGTTTGGTGTACATGGTAATTTTCTTTCGTATAGTATTTTATTATGCTTATACATCTGAAAGTAACTTGTGTGTTATTTATAATATAAGGGGGAATCATCATGATAAGGGTACAAACACCGTACAAATGGACACAAAGCTATGCAGAACAATGCAAAATGAAACAAGGCACGTTTGCGGCAGCAGATTTTGGGGTGCAGCAGGAGGAGGCTGCGATCGTCGAGATCTCACTGGAGGGCATGGCATCTGCGCGCAGGACTGCCGCAGCGCAGTTAGAAGAACAGACACAGACACAGGCAGAGGAGCAAACGCCAATTGAGAGAATGGGAGAGGGAACGACGGTGACAGCGCGGTCGATTGAGAAGCTGGTAGAGACTGTTCTCGGCGGCGGGGAAGTTAGCGCAGAGGAGGAGCAGCGTCTGAATGAAGAGCTGCCGAATTTGATTCAGAGGCGCTATGCTGAGATGTATCATTTTCGTTTACAGGACGAGCGGAATGAATCAGAGAGCGAAAAGCAACAGAAACTGCTGGAAGAGGAAATGAAAAATAATATTCTCATGCATCAGAACGCATTGAAGGATATGAAGCAGGCAATAGAGAAGAAGCAGCAGGAGGAGGCTGCCAGACAGGACGCAGAGGATGCGCAGAATGCGGATACTGTGGCAAACAAAGCCGCTGAGGCGGAGATGATCGAGGACAGTCTGGACAGTTATCAGCAGGAGATCAGCGAAGAGACGCAGGATCAGGAGCTTGTCAAAGGAAACGTGTCAGACGGCACGGAGGAGGCTGTAGTTCCCGATGAACAAAAAGCTGCTGCGCGGAGAAAGGTGCTGCGGTACGATGCCAAAAATAAAGGAAACTTAGATGAGATTGACAGCCAGCGGCTTGACGAATCCGATGAGCAGAGGGATTACAGCCGGATGCTGGACGACAGCTACCAGCAGACTATGCTGGTGTTTGAAAATGATGATTTTGATCTTCGTGAGCGGGTCGGAGCATATCAGAATTTTATAGAGGAATCCAAAGAAATTGCGGTGAACAGGGAAATCGCAGAGTACCAGAAGATGTATGATTTCCGCGCGGCGACAGATCTGCAGATTAAAGCGCTGTCCGATACCGGGGTGCAGACGGCGGCAAAAGTTTCTGAGAAAGTGCAGAATCGGCGCCAGAATCAGGCTGCCGTGCAGGACTATATGAGAGGCATGGGACAGACAGTCGTGGAGCAGGCAGCCAAAAAGAAAAGAAAGACCGTGACAGATGATGCAAAGAGAACCGACAGACCAGAGCAAACACAGCAAGAACGCGTATTGAATGAAACCTCTTGATTAAATCTAAGAAATATATTATAGTAATTGTGGTAACAGCGAATAAATTACCGCATTTTAGGCACAATAAGAAAAAAGTGTCAGGTATAAACAAATGACATAACAGGAGGAAATCAGAATGGCAGAGATCACGAAGGATATGACAATCGGTGAGATTTTGAGGACAAAGCCAGAGGTGGCGCCGGTGCTCATGGAGGCTGGGATGCACTGTCTGGGCTGCCCATCCGCGCAGGGTGAGTCCTTGGAGGAGGCGGCAATGGTTCACGGCATGGACATTGATGCGCTGATGGACAAGATCGCAGCGCTCGCATAAGGGGATATCACAGGCATCAAAAAAAGTCTGCGACAAAGGTCGTGGACTTTTTTGATGTCTGATTTTTATAGATTGGTTATACAAGGGATAATGCCTGAATCGCTTTGTCCTTGATCACAGGCTCGAAATGCTCTTCCATATAAGCCTCGTTTGCGGAAGCAAGTTTCTCCGGATTGCCGTATTCGGAAAGCATATTACAGATCTTGTTAAACTCTTCCGGGGTGTGGTCTGACTGCGTTACAACCAGTAGATAGCCAGAGGACTTTTCGTTTTTGTAGAGCGAATTTTTGCCGCTGTAGTGCTGTGCCAGGATATGGGCAAGGCGTGTCACCTGATTCAGTGATTCAAAACCGTATATGCGTGTCAGATCAATGCCTGCTGCCTGCTTTGCAGTGGCAGGGGACTTGAGCTTTGATTTCTCTGTGCCGTTTAAAGTCTCGGCATTGGCTTCAGCGAGATGACTGTCATGAATCTTCTTAAAGAGGTCAAGGACATCATCAGCGCCTTCAGAGAGGCTCTGAAGCATACTGTCCAGGGTATTTCCAAGGTCGTCGTCCTCATATTCGTCATGGACAGAAGGCGCAAACTTTGAGAAGCGGGTGTCAAGCTCCTCCGGGTCCTCGACTTTGGTGATGACTAAAACAATGCATTCAGAGTTGAGCGGTATTGCTTCTATCATCAGTGGAATATCATCAGCATCAAATCCAAACTCATAGGAAGCCTGCTGCATCATGTCGCGGAAGAGACTTTTTGCCTTCTCTGTGCCATAGGCAAGCTCGCTGATCTTGAGCTCGCGGTCAGCCAAATCTGCTTTCGTCAGCGTGCAGCGAATTTGATGGTCATTAACTTTTTCGATTTTCATATTTTCACATCCTCACTATTTAATAATACATTGTGTTCAAAACCCGCTTTGTGCGGGCTTTGGCGCGGGATTGACAAATCCCTGCACTTCCATAGTGTCCGCGTATTGTCTAAATCTGGTCCGTCCATATCGTGCCAGATGACAGACCTTCTCACATATATTATAATGAAGAGATACTTTAGTCAATAGGGGAAT
>CAMWJQ010000301.1 GCA_947174615.1 uncultured Lachnospiraceae bacterium | reverse complement strand
TAATTATAACGAGGTGATGATCCAATGAGTTTTCGAGGTGAACAGATTATTAAAGGGACGACATATGTCTTTGAAGCCATTGCGCAATGGGATGCCGAAAAGCAGCAGTCCCGTCAGAAACGTATTTATATTGGAAAGAAAGATCCTGTGACCGGAGCATTCCTGCCAAATAAAAAATACTATGAACTTTATGGAGAAGATGCAGATACCACAAATTTTCAGACCAGTTCTGTTAACATAAACACTATGGGATTTATGGTAAGTACGATAAAACTCCTGCACATTCTTATAACCGTATCGTTTGGCAATACCGGACAAGCCGATTTTCAGAATGTCTATTTCCTCATTCTTGCGGTCAATTTTACTTTGCAGTTCGCCTTTCTTGGCAAATCTCGCAAGTCCTGCGGACAGGTTTTTGCACTGACATCTGCGGCTGTATCTTCTCTGTGTCAAAAAATTCTGCAGGCAGTTCCCTTTGAAACAGAAATCTATGAAGTCAGGTATGAAAAACAATTTATTGATGGGTATGGTAATATCTATCAGGTAAAAGATGATATGGGAGCGTCTGTCTATGGAAGCTGCAGCCATGAATATGTATCTGGTACATTTACTGAACACAATAAGAATGCTGATGGGAGTTGTACAGTAGATTACTATGATGGAAAAAGATGCGGAAAATGCGGAAATATGAAGATAAATAATAGATTGTATGGAATAAATTATAACCCATGTTAGTGCCAGGTGATGCAGTTGTAGTAGTTGGACACACATGCTTAACATTAAGAAACAATTAAAAAGAAACGCTATTAATCCGACAACACAACTTTCAATTTGTCATTGCTTTTTCAAAATCTTTTTGTTGAATTAAACAAAAAAAGCATCCCTTAAACCAAAGGATACTTTTTCTGTGAACTCTCATTATTTAATTCCAAAAATAAGACACTTTTATTGCACCATTAAATAGACTAATCCCTTATCAAACAAACTACTATCTGAGTACATAGAATTATTCTTTTGATATCGTTCTATATACTGTTGCAATTTTGTCTTTACCCTGTTTTTATTGGATGTCTCAGAATAATACTCTCTCAATAAATCTCTTACATCTTCTTTTTCTCGCTTGTAAAAACTCTTTTGACTGGAAATCAGTTCGTCCTTATTTCTAAGGAACTGTGTACTTTTTCCAATATCTTCATACATATAATTTGGAGTCATTCGCTCCATAATATTATTTCTTGATTCTTCATTAAATCGGACATACTCGTCAATCAATTGCCCAAAATCCGAACGCAGTCCTTCTGGAACAAACGTATTCTTTGCATTTTCCAGCGCAAACCTGCTGGACTCAAGTAATGCGACCGATTCAAATGATGTCCCACGATAGCCAGACATCGCATTAAACTTATCCATTGCCATCGTAGCACTTTTTACCGCCTCCTGAATCTTTGCACAAGTTTCTTCAGAAAGTACACTCGCATTTTCTTTTATCCACCTATCGAATACTTTATACTGGCATTCTGAATAGTCCTGAAACAGATTTTTACCCCCGAAACCTGAAGACGCACGCAATTCCATTTTGAAGGGATTATCTACCCTGTACATATCAAGTGATTTGGGATTTGAAAACTGTTCCATAAAATGATGCATAAGTGCTTCCCATTTTTTATCCAGAGACGCATTTTCATTCTGCTGCCTGACAGCCTCATCACTTATTTCCACACTGTCCAGTTGTTCTTTGCTGGAATTGTCCGGCACTGCATCATTTGATTGCAATCGGTTCTCTCTATGTACTATGAAACGATTTTGCATTGAAGCAGAAACCCCATAATTAATCTCAGACATTCTTCTCCCCCTCTAATCTAAAGGATCATGATTATAATTTGATGTAACACCACTCCTCCGTGTCCAACGCAGCACTACACCTTCGTCATATATAGGGTGCGGCGTCATAACATCCAAAACTTTTCCTGTCCCGGAATCAATGATTAATGTTGCCACATTACTTTTAAATCCGGAATACTCACTAGAATAACTATTAACAATCCATCGTGTATTAAAAACAGTTATTACTAATGCGCCACTACTAGAAAATGGTGCCCTTATATCAATAAATGTTGGCAGCTCTCCCATAACCTGTACTGACTCTCTCTCAAAAAGAACAACATTCTGATCTGAAGTCTTATACAAATTCATATAAATGTTTCCACCTGAATTGATCTGCTTTGAAAATGTAAAATCAATAGGATTTCCATTTACATAAAAGTTTGTTCTATCACCATCAAACTGAAAAACCAGTGATTTATCTGGAACATACCACATAAATACAGCATCACTGTCATCTGCCATCTTGAATTTATGTATTTTTATCTTATAATATTCATTATCGCTGCATGTTATCGTATTAGACCGTACAACGATATAATATGTCCCTTCCTTAAGCCTATAATTTCCACTGTCTATATTGTAAAAACTCGATCCATCAAACAATAATGCCTGATAATCATATCCTGAAGGCGAATTAAATGTAAACTCCAATATATCATTTGTACCAATAGTAAATTTGTAAAAATCCGTATCATATGGACTATCTATTGTGCCACGCATCTCAGTGTTGTATTTATAAGAGCTTGCCGTATCTGTGGAATCATTCATTTCCTTGTCATCATTAACACCAGAATATGTAAACACTGAATATGATCCAAATCCACTTTCTGCTTCTATTCCCATAAAGTACGTGCCTGCATCCAACATACACATTGCTAATTCTGATTCGCCATTTCCAACCACTGCGCTTCCACCAACAAGCTCTAAAGTTGATTCAGATTCATTCAGCTTGAACAAATATAAATCAAAATCGACAGCAGCATCCATCGCCATCGCAGCCGTGAACTTTGTTTTTTTATCAACTGAAAATGCATACCACCGTTGTTCCAGCTCCGCAGAAACGGTTCCATTTAACTGTTCACCCAAATTTATTAAATACGCTGAATTGGGATTATCATTTACACTTTCATTATCAGAAAGTGCCTGAGCCATATCCACAGAATACTGTGTTTCAATACTCCTCTCACAAATATTGGGATTTTCCAATTCAAAATCTACCACCTGTAGATCAGAATTTTTCTTTATACTTGAAAAATCCATCACCCCGTTTTCCATGTCATTATCGAAACTTAATGTTTCGTCAACTACAATTTTCTCAACGTCCTCCTCCGCATAGACAACTGTAGTTGTAAGGGGTGCAATTATTTCCCCCAAGAATGTGACAACCGCTAAAGCCGCTGCTATTTTTCTAATTTTCATATGTAATACCACCTTCCTATAATGTTCTGAAATATACAGCCTTATTCCTTACACTTGTTAGACTGTCTGATCAAATCTGTTGTACATAATGTCTGCATTGGAAAGATCCTGCAGCATTCCGTCCTTATAGCCAATACTCAGATTCAAGTCCGGAATACGGTAAAATCCCTCTGCCAGAAGTTTCTTGATATTTTCCTCAAAAACGTTATAGGCAGCCCCTTTAAACTGAGCAGGTACTGCATCGGAAGTCTTTAATGCCTCCCTGTAGACATCCAAAATATTTTCACCCCTGCCATTCACAAGTCCGTCTTCCGTCTGCCTGTATTGTCGTGGATCTTGTCCGGTCACGCTCACGAAACTGTTCAGAGTGTGATATTTCGCCTTCGCATTATCAGATATGGATGCTCTGTTACTGTGCATGATATGGTAAAAAAGTTCACGCGCGTTATTATCCTTATTTAACAGCTTTTCAAGCATTGCTGTCAGTCCTGCATCATCAACACCCGATACTTTGAGGGAATAATTGTAAGGATCAATTGAGAAAGTCATGTTGTATTTGCTCAGCATGGCACTGTCAATCCCCGCATTTCCAAAAATATTGCACAGCTGCATGTTGATTGTCTTTCGGTTGTACTCATGTGCCTGTTTCTCTGTTACATCACGCACTTCGCCTTTTAAATGGGGATCATCTAAATTTCCTCCGCCGTTCAAACAACCATACAACGTCATTTTCAATTCATTGTCATACATGGCAGTTACTTCTAACTCACTAAACTGCTTATAATAATCTGAAGAATATTTTTCACTGAGTGCTGCATACACTTGACTTACTGTTGTATATTTAGCCCGGTTTCTTACTCCCATTGCATAATATGTATCTTCCAGTTTTTCAAATGCTTTGTACTGTTCACTTCCCGGATCATGATTATTGCTTTTCACTTTATCATCTACAAGTTCAAGTTTCCTTTTCCAATCTGGCTTTTCTGGTAGATTGGATGTGTAGCGATAAGAAATATTATAATAATTGTAATACGCTGTATCCTTCATATTAATCCCCCATACCGCCTTTGCGGCGCAACTAGACAAGAAAAACGCTGTCTTTTGCGTTTTTCCTGTGTGAAACTTAATCGTTCTAAGTCAGTGTCTTTGCTGCCTTAGAACGATTTTTCACACTATCCCCTTAATTTGTAAAAATACGATAACCTGTATCCTTTAAATCATACTGATAACGAATATTTAGCTTTACACTTCTCATCGTGGATTTTGCAGTCGCCATAGCGTTGTATTTAAACTTCCATATTTGTTTAACATCTATATTATCTGATAAACTTATATTATAAGATCCTCTAGTTGCACTTGATACAGTTGAAGTATACCACTTTGACGGTTTTGCCGGCTGAATCATATGATGCACATTCCCCTGACTAGGTGACTGTGTACTCGATGTTGTGACGCTGGTCACTATAGCTTTATCCGGAAATTGACTGCTATCCGATAAATTTATGGATATAACTGAAGAATCTTTTCCAGAACTACTAAAAGGTGTATTACCCATATTTGAAGCAGTCCCTGACATCTCAACTGTACGTGACCCTGTTCTAATACGATCTGATGAAGAAAGACTGAAATACATATCACCCGTATAATAATCTCCTCTATTCACAACAAGGTAATATGTACTATTGGATGATGTTGTATTATCAATATTCATGTACAAGCATGGGGTAAGGCTTGTTGTATTTATTAAGTCTCTTGGATTTATCTTTGGGTCTCCTATTGAACTTCCCGATGCATTTCTCAATCCTACTTCCATTCCTGTATAGGCTGTATCAGAAGAAACTCTTACATAAATCTTTTCTCCTGCCGCTACCGTGAAGCGAAACCATGACTGCTGTTCACCGCTATACAATATGGCTGTATCATTTATGGAACTCCACGTTCCAAAATTATAAGCCGAACCCATTGTTGTGTTTCCGGTAATAGCAGAGGCTGCTTGTACAGTATTCAGATTATTTCCCATACCCAGTGTTAATGTCAATACCATTGCCACTG
>CAMWJQ010000300.1 GCA_947174615.1 uncultured Lachnospiraceae bacterium | reverse complement strand
GCGGAGAGACTCTGGACCACACACAGAAAGTAAAGGGGACATCGGGTGTTCTCTCTACAGCAGAGGCAATCTCTTTGCTGTGCAACAGCATGGCTCTGGCAGGAAGCTTTGGCAACGGCACAATCACAAATGAAGATTTGGCAGCTGCGCTGCAGGGGGCAGTTATCAAGGACGAGGACAAAGATCAAGTGGCATGGAAGGAGTATCTCGAAAATGTCATGAAAAAGCGTGGTTCTGAGTGGCTGGGACTGTATAAGGCGTGTAAGGAACTGGTTTAGGGAAATTTACGAGATGAGACGCTTATAGGAGAGGAATTAGGTGTTCAAGATGAAAAATCCAAATTTTTTCGGAATACGGCATTTATCGCCTGCCGGCGCGTATTACCTGCGGGGATTTCTGGATGAGAAGAAGCCAACGCTGGTGTTGGTCGAAGGACCTAGCGATTTTGAGGATCTGTTGTCCGACATGGTGCGGAAGGAGACAAAACCGCCGATTGCAGTGCTTGCGTACACAAAAGAAGCGCCTGTTAGGACGATTTTGTATCCGTTTGCGGAGTACTCGCCGGAGTATCAGGCAATCCAGTGGTGTCATGACAATCATGTGATATGCCGATTCATGGACCTGCCCTCGGAGACGTTTCTTGCCATACCAGAGTGTGGGATGCAGGAGGCGGAAGGCGAGGAGAGCAGAATCAATGTTTATGAGCAGCTTGACCAGCAGAGCGGCGAGGACGGACATGACACCTTCTGGGAGCGCGTCATGGAACAGGCGGGCAGTATGGAAGCTTATCATATGGGAGCAAACAGTTTTGGCGCCAATATCAGAAGTCTCACGGCAGGAAGAGAAAATGACTGGGCGGAGACCGTGCTCCGCGAGGCATATATGCGGCAGCAGATTAAAAAGGCAGTAGATTCCGGCATTGATCCGGAGAGCATTGTTGTGGTGACAGGTTCATATCATGTAGAAGGGTTAAAAAACTGGCAGGAGGCAGACGAAGATTTATCAAAAATGCCCAAGGTGGGCGCAAATCATACCTTGATGCCGTATTCGTATTATCGTCTTTCCACAAGGGCAGGATACGGTGCCGGCAACAAAGCGCCTGCGTACTATGCGTTATTGTGGGAGGGGTTAAAAAAGGGTGAGCCGATGTATGCAGTCTACAGTTATCTGATACGACTTGCAAAGTATCAGCGGGAGAAGGGCAATCCCGTCTCATCGGCATCCGTCATTGAGGCAGTCCGGCTGGCGATGTCACTCGCACAGCTTCGAGGTGGAACAATCGCGTCGCTCAGAGATTTGCGTGATGCAGCTCAGACCTGTATCGGGGAGGGCAGCATCTCAAACATTATCCTTGCGACCGCTGACACGGAGATCGGCACCGCTATCGGTGCACTTCCGGACGGTGTGAGCCGCACCAGCATTCAGGAGGATTTTTATAGGCAGTTAAAAGACTTGAAGCTTGAGAAGTACCGCGAACTCACAGCGCAGGATTTAATGCTGGATCTGCGTGAGAACAGGCGTGTGAGCTCAGAGAAGTCAGCCTTTATGGATTTGCACCGCTCGTTTTTCCTGCACCGGCTCAGAGTGATTCACGTGAGCTTTGCCCAGCATCAGGCAGTCAATCAGGACAATGCGACATGGTCTGAGCACTGGGTGGTGCGCTGGTCGCCAGAGGCGGAGATCGAGCTGGTGGAGTCGGCGTTAAAAGGTGATACCATAGACGGCGCAGCGTCATTTGCCATGAAAGAGCGTGTGGAGAATGCTGCGAAAATGGGAGATATCGCGCTTGTTATTGAGGATGCCTGCTGCTGCGGCATGGAGAAGGCAGTCGGCTATGCGACTGCGGCGCTGCAAAAAATGGCAGTCGATGCCGCCTCTGTGGAGGACTTGGCAAAGACGGCGCAGCGGCTTTCAGTTGTCGTTCAGTATGGCAGCATACGCCGCATAGATGCTAAGCCGTTAGAGCCAATTTTGAAACAGTTGTTTTACAGGGCATGTCTGATACTGGAGTCTGCCTGTGTGTGCGACGATGCGGCAAGCAAGGCGATCATTACTGCGATGGAGCAGTTAAACAGCGTAGAGCTGGCACATGATTTTCTGGCTCACGAGGAGTGGATCAAGGTGCTTGACAGCATCTCAGAGCGCGATGATCTGAATACCAAGCTGTCTGGATTTGCGGCAGCGATTTTGTTGGAGCGGGGCAGCATGAACACGCAGCAGCTGCGGACAGAGGTATCAAGGCGGCTGTCCAAGGGGATTCCGGCGGATTTGGGCGCAGGGTGGTTTGAGGGACTTGCCATGAAAAACAGATATGCGCTGATTGCGCGGCTGTCTTTATGGGAAAGTTTGAATGATTATCTTGTCACGCTGGAAGATGAGGAGTTCAAGCGTGCGCTCGTGTTCCTTCGGCGTGCTTTTGCGGACTTTTCTTCGGTGGAAAAAGACCAGATTGCAGAAAATCTGGGGGAGATACTGGGACTGAATGGTCAGGAGGTCAGCGAGGTGGTCAATGCTGTGCTCGACGAGAGTTCTCAGCAGATAATCGAGGGACTGGACGACTTTGATTTTGACCTGTAACTTTCATAAAAGAGGCGGATACTGGCACCATATTATGTAGACAAGGAAGGAGGACTATGATGCAGTCTGCAAGTTTGAAAATAAATCATTTACTGGAAAGTCTGGATGAGGAGGACTACAATAAGGCAGTTTCTTATATTGAATTTTTAGTCGAAGTAAAGAACAGGCAGAAAATGGGAAAAGGAAAATCAGTGGAGAATCAGGCAGAGATTGAAGCGATTGTAGACTCTCTGACAGGCTCTATTCCAGATACAGGAAAAACACTGGAGGAATACAGAAGTGAAAGACTGAAACCAGAAGAATTTTTAGAAACTGTTCTAAACAATTTGTAGTTCCTTAGTATCGTGGCAATAGGAGGATTCATATGGAAGTAAAAGAACAAATCACCAGATGGCGGCTGATTCTGGGGCAGGAGAGTGACCAGCGGCTGTCGAACATGACAGATCTGTCACTCTCCCAGGAGCAGGATTTGATGGATCAGGCGTTGGCTTCGATTTATAACCGATCAGAGCTTGGCGGATTTGGCGGACAGAATAATCCGGGCAGAGGCGCGGGCAGAGGACCGTCGAATCCGCAGATCAGCCGCTGGCTTGGCGATGTGCGGACACTGTTTGACAAGGAGCTGGTGACAGTCATCCAGAATGACGCCGTGACGCGCTGCGGATTAAGACAGCTGTTATTTGAACCGGAGCTTTTGGAGAATATGGAACCGGATATGGGGCTTGCATCGACAATCCTGACGCTCAAAGACCAGATACCGAAGCGCTCCAAGGAGAGCGTCCGCACATTTATCAAAAAGATTGTCGAGGAAATCAATAAGTTACTGGAACAGGATATTCGCCGTGCTGTGACTGCGGCAGTCAATAAAAGAAAACATTCACCGATTCCGTCCGCGTCCGCAATGGATTTTAAAATGACCATAAGCCGCAATTTAAAGCACTATAACCCTGATTTAAAAACAATCGTACCAGAACATTTCTACTTTTTTGACCGGACAAGTACCACAGCGGCGAACAAGTGGACGATTATTCTTGACATTGACCAGAGCGGCTCAATGGGGGAGTCTGTGATCTATTCGTCAATTATCAGCTGCATTCTGGCCAGTATGGCAAGTATTAAGACACGGATTGTTGCGTTTGACACAAATATTGTGGATTTGACAGAGAAAAGCGAGGATCCCGTCGATCTGCTGTTTGGTTTTCAGCTTGGCGGCGGTACGGACATTAACAAATCCATTGCCTACTGCGAGCAGTTTATTGAGAATCCGGCAAAAACTCTGTTTTTTCTCATATCCGATCTGGATGAGGGCGGAAACAGGGCTGGGCTTCTGCGGCGTATCAGCGATATGAAGGAATCCGGTGTCACTTTCATTAGTCTGCTTGCGATTGCGGACGGCGGGAAGCCCTACTATGATGCGCAGACTGCACAGAAACTTGCAGGGCTGGGCGTTCCATGCTTTGCGTGCACACCGCAGCTCTTGCCGACGCTTCTTGAGAAGGCGCTGAAAGGGCAGGATTTGTCTAAATTCGAGAAAATGAAGTAAATGGTGAGGGAATATAAGATGGCGATACAGGGAGAAACAAGAGAGAGCACACGCATCAAAATACGGGAGCCCAAACAGTACAAGGTGATTATGCACAACGATGATTTTACCACGATGGACTTTGTGGTGGACATTCTGCGGGAGCTTTTTCATAAAGATGAGATTGAAGCGGAACGGCTGATGCTGCTGGTACATGAAACAGGAAAGGCAGTTGTGGGAACGTATCCATATGATATTGCGGTCTCAAAAGTCCAATCGGCAGCAGCACGGGCAAAGGCGGAAGGGTTTCCGTTTCGCATGACCATAGAGGAGGCGTAGTCAGATATGCAGGTATCGAGAGAAGTCGCAGAAATTATCAATTCTGTGATTATGCTGGCGAAGGAAAGACAGTATGAGCTTGTGACGCCGGAATTATTATTGTACGTGATCTGCGAAAATCAGTTGTTCGCGGAGGCATTTGAGGACTGTGGCGGCAGTATTCATGACCTGTCGGAGCAGTTGGAAAAATATTTCAATGAATATATGGCTGCTGTCCGCTCAGAGGACAGGATGTACCAGGCTCCTGATCAGAATCCGGAGTTCTCTGCCGGTATGGGAAGCCTGTTATCCTATGCATGGCGCTCGGCGCAGGGAAGCGGGCGCAATGTCGTCGGCTTGATGCATCTAATCCACGCCATGTTTGAGCTGGAGGAAAGCTATGCGGTATATTACATGCAGCTGCAGGGAGTGGAACATGCTGAACTGCTGCAGCAAATGACTGTTTTGCACGAGGAAATGACTTCTGCCAGACATCAGAGCACAGATGCGGCGAATGAGGATACAGAGGCGGAACAATCAGAGTCAGACGATTTGCCGGAAAAGGTATGGCAGCAGTTTGCGGTCTGTCTCAACGATGCGCTGGAGGGCGTGAATCCTTTGATTGGCAGGGAGGAGGAACTTGAGCGCACGATGCAGATCCTGTGCCGCAAGGAGAAGAATAATCCCCTCCATATCGGGGAGCCGGGGGTTGGCAAGACTGCCATTACCTATGGGCTTGCCCGTCTGATCGAGGAAGATCATGTTCCGGAACCGTTGAAGGATGCGAAGATTTTTTCGCTGGATCTCGGAAGCCTGATCGCGGGGACACAGTTTCGCGGGGATTTTGAAAAACGGTTTAAACGTGTGATGGACAGCATCAGCCGCGAGGAGAAGCCGATTGTATACATTGATGAAATTCACAATATTGTCGGTGCGGGAGCGGTGAATGGGGGTGCGTTTGACATTTCA
>CAMWJQ010000299.1 GCA_947174615.1 uncultured Lachnospiraceae bacterium | reverse complement strand
TTCTGAGTATGTGCATGAGAAAAGTTTTGCCGCTTCCGTATTTTCCTTCTATAAAACGGAGTGCAGACCCACCCTGCTCAATGATGGAAACATCCTGCAGCAGTGCCTGAATCTCATTTTTTCTCCCCACAGCAATGTATTCAAGTCCCACTCTCGGAACGACTCCGCCCTTTAAGGAATTTAGCACTATGGCTGCCGTTGCCCTCGATATGCTGCAACCCATAACAACTCATTCCCCCTTACTCCCGGAAACTCCCCAGTACCGGTTGTATGACTTATGAAAAATGGATCTATGTAAAAAAATTGATTGCTCAATTCTCTTACCAAAATTTTACACAACCATAAGCTGTGACTGCACAAAATCGGCGTCTGCCCTGATTCTGTCCAGATTCTCAAGACTAAACTCAAAATCAAAAGAGACTCTCTCATGCTCTCTGTTAAGCCGCTCAAATGCCTTCTCAATCATAATAACGCGCTTCCGCTCACGGAGCGTCCCATAGATCCTCCTATGAATCTGCTGTGTCGTCCTGCCATGATCCGTATTGTAATCCAAAAGCTCGATCATGCGGTCTGCATCAAATGAATAGAAATCTGTCGAGCACATCCTTCCTGCAGACCCCTTTCCTTCTGGCATGTATGTTCCCATCGCCATCTCACTGCCACACAGATAGACCATAACGATCGGTCTCTGAAATAATCCAACAAAGACTTCTGTGAGCAGATCCGGCGAAAGTTTTCTCTTGAGATTCACTTCAAACACTGACAACCCTGGCTCTCTGATGAGTTCCTTCATGTCTTTGACTCCCTCTTTATCCACCAAATGATAGCTCCACTCCACGCACTCAATCTCGGCTTCAAAGATGCGGCGGCATTTCAGATTGTCAATTTTCTGGAACAATGCCTCCAGAGGCATCCCCTTATCAACTTTATACTGCTTTGGAATATTATATCTTCCCTCGCTCATTCTAATCCTCCACCTTTACACTTTCGCATTTGAATTGTTAACACTTTATGTTAATCGACTCGAGTTAATTATAATATACTCTCCCGATAATTTCTACATTTTGTTTTATTTTCTTTTAATTTTGTGAAAAGTGTCGTGTTCATCGGGAAAAATCCGTCATAAAAAGAGGAGAAAATTGTCATATTCCACAGTTTTTCTCCTCTTTATCCCTTCGTACATATGAACATCTTATGTCAACTTATCCAGCTCCTTCTGAAGCCGCTCTAAGTCCTCTCGGATGGCGATGTGCTGCGGGCATGACTGCTCACACTTTCCGCATTTGATACAGTTTGAAGCCTTTTTCGCCTCCTCGATGCCCTGTGTCCAGTTCCTCTTTGTCTCATTTACATTCTCATAAATATGGTATTGGTTCCAGATCGCAAAGCACCGGGGGATATCGACCCCTGCCGGACATGGCATACAGTAGCGGCAGTTCGTACACCCATTTTGTACCCTTTTTCGCAGCGCATCCGCCACCTGTTCAACCACACGCTGCTCCGCCTCGCTCAGCGGCTCAAACGCATCAAAGGTTTTCAGATTATCCTCCACCTGTGCCATCGTTGACATGCCGCTCAGAACAACCTTCACATTGTCAAAGCTTCCGACATAGCGCAGCGCCCAAGACGACGTTGATGCATCCGGGCGCGCCTTCTTGAATCGTTCATCAATGCCATCATATGGAAGTTTTGCAAGCGAACCGCCCTTTACTGGCTCCATGATAATCATTGGAATGCCGAGCTGCTCCGCAAGCGCCACCCCTTTCAACGTCGCCTGCGTGTCTTTGTCCATATAGTTTAGCTGAATCTGGCAGAAGTCCCACTGGTATGAATTCAGTATCTCCTCAAACACCTCATATCCATCATGAAACGAAAAACCAAGATACTTGATCTTTCCCTCTGCGCGGAGCTTCTCACAGTACTCAAGAAGTCCAAGCGCTTTCACAGTATTCCAGCTTCCGGCATTCAGCGCATGCATCAGATAAAAATCAACATGATCTTTTTGCAGGCGCTTTAGCTGTTCCTGAAAAATGCGTTCTGCATCCGCGACCGTCCTGACTTCCCATATCGGCAGCTTTGTCGCCAGATAATACGAGTCTCTCGGATAGCGCGCAAGCGCCTTCCCAGTGACTACCTCACTCATTCCGTCATGATAGGGGTACGCGGTATCAAAATATGTAACGCCGGACTGATACGCTGTATCTATCATGGCAAGCGCCTCCTTTTCATCAATGCTGCCGTCCTCATTCGTCGGAAACCGCATACAGCCAAATCCCAGCATGGATGTGCGGATTCCAAGTTTCTCCATTTTCCTGTACTCCATATAATTTCTCCTTTCCGATTTCTGTTTTCAGCATCTGCTGTCCAATACGCGTTCCAGTATATTCCGACCAATGTATTTTCCTGTCCGATTCCACGATGCACACCGCGCTATGCGTCATATAACAAGGCAAAGTCTGTCAGTATTTTGTTGGTATACGCCATCATCTGTTCTGTCTCTTTTTCTATAAGACCATATTTTTTATATTTGAGCACAAAATTCGGCGTTCCTTTCGCAGAAAACTCCAACACACCACGATACTTTGCCATCAGCTCTGGCAGTCGCTCTACATGCACTGGCGCATAGGGTTCCATAAAAAATGTAATCTGTCCCATCTTTCCTTTAATCTCTGTCACGTAACGCCGATGCGCCATGACGCGTATCAAGGAAATCTGTATCAGATTTTCGACAGACTTTGGCACCGTTCCAAAACGGTCCTTGAGCTCCTTTCTCATATCGTCACATTCTGCCTCATTCTCAAGGCTTGCGATACGTTTGTAGATCTCAAGCTTCTGAACTTCATTGACGATATACTCCGGTGGGATAAATGCATCGACATCCATATCGACATACGTGCCAAAATCATCATTCACCTTCTTCGTGCCTTTCAGTGTCTTGACTGCCTCGTTGAGCATCTTGCAGTATAAATCATAGCCGACTGCCTCCATATGACCATGCTGGCGCTCGCCCAAGAGATTGCCGGCGCCCCTGATCTCAAGGTCCTTCATGGCTATCTTGAACCCGCTGCCCAAGTCCGTAAACTCACGAATTGCCTGCAGCCGCTTCTCTGCAATCTCCTTTAGCATTTTGTCCTTCCTGTACATTAAGAAGGCATATGAAGTACGGTTTGAGCGCCCCACGCGTCCCCGAAGCTGATAGAGCTGAGAAAGTCCCATCGCATCCGAGTCATGGATAATCATGGTATTGACATTGGAGATATCCAGTCCAGTCTCTATGATCGTTGTCGCCACCAGCACATCAATCTCGCCGTTGATAAACTGAAACATGATCTTCTCAAGCTCATGCTCCTTCATCCGTCCATGCGCAAATGCCACATTTGCCTCCGGCACAAGGCGTGCAATCTGACTGGTGACATCCTCAATATTGTTGACACGATTGTATACATAGTATACCTGCCCCTGTCTGGACAGCTCCCGCACTATCGCCTCCCGCACCATCTCCTCATTGTACTCCATGACATAGGTCTGTATCGGCTGACGCTCGCCGGGCGCTTCTTCCAACACGCTCATATCCCGGATTCCCACCAGACTCATGTGCAGCGTCCTTGGGATTGGGGTCGCAGTCAGCGTCAGCACATCCACATCATCCTTGATCTGCTTAATCTTCTCCTTGTGGCGCACGCCAAAGCGCTGCTCCTCGTCAATCACGAGAAGTCCCAGATCCTTGTAGACGACGTCTGCAGACAATAATCTGTGCGTGCCAATCACGATGTCCACAAGCCCCTTTTTTAATCCCTCGATCGTTTTCTTGATCTCTCCTGCTGTCCGAAAGCGCGACATCATTTCCACACGAATCGGAAAATCCTTCATGCGCTGCAAAAAAGTATTGTAATGCTGCTGCGCGAGTATCGTCGTCGGCACGAGAAACGCCACCTGCTTGCCATCCTGCACCGCCTTAAACGCCGCACGAATGGCAATCTCCGTCTTGCCATAACCCACATCGCCGCAGATCAGACGATCCATAATGCGCGGGCTCTCCATATCACTCTTCGTCGCCTCGATCGCAAGAAGCTGATCGCCTGTCTCCTCAAAAGGAAACATCTCCTCAAATTCCTGCTGCCAGACTGTATCCTTGCTAAAGACAAAGCCCTCCTTCTGCCGGCGGACTGCATAGAGCTCCACCAAGTCCTTTGCAACCTCATTGACCGCTGCCTTTACCCGCGACTTCGTCTTTGTCCACTCCTGTGTGCCGAGCTTATTCAGCTTTGGCTTTTTTGCCGCGTCGGACGAGGCATACTTCTGGATCACATCCAGTCCCGTCGCAAGGACATAGAGATTGCCGCCGTCGCGATACTCAATCTTGATATAATCCTTCACGATCTTGTCTACCGCAACCTTCTCAATCCCCTTGTAGACGCCGAGACCATGACTTTCATGCACGACATAATCCCCGACTTTCAGATCCGAAAAATTGTGGATTTTCTGCCCTTCATAGGTTTTTTTCTTTCGCTTGCGCTGTTGTCTGCCAAAGATATCCGTCTCCGAGATAACGACAAATTTTAGCAGTGGATACTCAAAGCCTTTGAGGACGGCGCCGTGATACGTCATAATCTCCCCCGCTTGCAGCATCCTATCTGAATCCTCGGAATAAAACGCCGTCAACCCCTCGTCCATCAAGTCGGATGCAAGACGCTTTGCACGTGTCGCAGAAGCAGACAGCAGGAGCACTCTGTATCCCTGCTTTTTATAATGCTTCAAATCCTTCACAAGCTCTGCAAAACTATTATTATAAGAAGATATATTTCTTGCGTTGACTGCTGACCGCTGCAAAAATTTGATGCCAAAGCTCTTGAACTCCATTGCAGACAGTGCAAGAATGCGCTCGCTCTCCAGCTTTGCCAGAATCTCCTGAACAGAAAACAGCACCTCCATCTGCTTTGGCAGGATATACCCCTTCTCTGCCCGGTTTACCATGCTCTCCCGAAATTCCAGCTCCACAGCCCTCGCATGCTCCTCAATGCGCAGAGGTTCGTCGAGATAGATACAGCATCGGCGATTTTGAAACAAATCGATGAACGACATCGTATCCTCATAAAAATAATTGATATAGCTGTCGAGATTCACCAGACTATGAAACTGTGTCACCTGTTCTTTCAAATCCGCAACTGCCGTCTCAAGCCTGTGCGCCTCCTCCGGCTTGGTCTGTTCCCGAAACTGTTTCGCCTGTGCCTTACAGTCTCTCTCGATTCTGCGAAATCCCTCGTCAAGCACAGACTGCGGCAGTATCAGCTCCGCCGCAGGATAAATGGACACCTGTGTCATATTTTCCTCGATGGAGCGCTGACTCTGCACATCAAAGGTGCGCATCGACTCAACCGCATCGCCCCATAACTCTATAC
>CAMWJQ010000298.1 GCA_947174615.1 uncultured Lachnospiraceae bacterium | reverse complement strand
TATCACTTCATGGTATTCCCGTGTGATGTTTTTCTTTGATGGTCGTTTTCACCAGTTTGGCGATGGAGACAGACACTATGGGCATATTAATCCGATTGCCTCAGATGAGTTGGCATATATAGTTGAAAATTGTGGTATGAAAATTGTAAAATTTGAAGAGGGCGGATATCTACCAAGATTATGGATAAGAAAATGCTATAAGGAAATGCTGAGAAATCTGTTTGGGTTTGTGTGGAGTTTTGGGATGAAAGGATTGTTTCGCGGATGGTGTATTGTTGCACTTATCAGGAATGAAAAACTCAAATAGCTCTTGGGACGGACGGTAGGTATAAACAAAATGATTAGGAAATTGCATGAAGCGGAGTAGGAAGCGAATGAATTCATATATAGATGTTAATAAAATACGGATAGATTCCGGTACTTTGGATAAATTAAGAAAAGTATATAAGAGATACCAAAACCATGAATTTGATTTGTTGGGCAGTGGCTATGTCGGAATCTATTATGGAATGAAAGCCAAAGGTGCATATGGGCACAAATATGTTTCGAAAGTGGATAGATTATTAAGGAGAATATCAGTATCCAGATTAAAAGATATATGCAGCGAAGGTTATGTTCCTATAAATTGGTATATTGATTATAAAAGCGGATACTCGTTTGATCCATTTCGGTATTATTCGAAAAGCAGATGTGAAAAGAGTGTAGGAAAATATACCGGAGTTGATATTAAGTGCCCATGGGAACTTGGGAGATTATATCACTTGACACAGTTTGCAATGTTGTCTGTCTTTGAAAGAAAAGAAAAAAACAAGATTATCAGGGAGTACAGAGATGAGATTTTAGACTTTATATACATGAATCCAGTGGGTAAAACAGTTCAGTGGTCAGCGCCTATGGATATATCTGTCAGAATTGTAAATATAACAGTTTCCTATGATGTGCTGAGGCAGATTGATGACGAAGGAATTTTGGACGATGTTTTTGACCGCTTAATCGAAAAAAATATAAGAGATAGTCTTGATTATGTGATGTTAAATTTAGAATTTTTGGGACGGGGAAGCTCTAATCACTATCTTTCAAATATAGTTGGAATTATATATGCGTCTGCATATCTTCCAGAAAGTGAGAGGACAGATGCCTGCCTTGTATTTGGAGTTCAAGAACTTATAGAGCAGGTCGCACATCAATTCCATGAGGAGGGAAGTCATTTTGAGGGATCAACAAGCTATCACAGGCTAAGCAGCGAATTTGTCTTATATGCAACGGCGCTTTTGTATGGCGTGCTCAAAAATAAAGGAGAAAAGGTATTTGTGGAGTATGACTGTTCACTGATTGAACGATTAAGACCAGAGAGCAGACAAAAATATGATATAAAAAGTAAAACCTTCTTTCCAGAATGGTATATAGACAGAATGTTCAATATGGGATGTTTTACTCAGGCAGTGATGAAGCAGAATGATGAGGTAGTTCAGATTGGAGATAATGACAGTGGCAGATTAATAAAGCTTACGCTGTTGGGAGATGGATATAGGGATAATGCCATTAACCATAGCGGACTGCTGTCATCCATGGGAGGAGTATTTCGTGAAAGTGTTTTTGACATATACGCGGAAAGATTTCCGTTGGAGGTGAGTTTCATCAGTGCGTTATCAGGCGGCATTTCATTAAAAGGGAAGAAATACATACAGGAAATCCACTGCGAAAACAACAGGACATATGATTTAAAAAAGTATACATATTCTGAGGAAACTCTTTTGTTTCAAGACAGCGGAACTGACAATTTATTGACAGGATTATCCGTACAGTATTTTGAAAAATTCGGATTATTGATTTTTAGGAGTGAGAGAATCTTTTGTGCTGTTGTGGTGGATACAACCCGCTATATTAGTTTAACAGGTCATACACATAATGATAAGCTGTCGATCGAGCTGATGGTTGACGGCAAATATATCGCTAGGGATCCCGGCGGATATGTATATACGGCGGTTCCTGAAATGAGGGATACGTTTAGAGGGACAAAAGCACATAATACCATTTATGTAAATGGGGTGGAGCAAAACAGTTTTGATGGCGTTTTCGGTATGAAAAAACAGGCTAAGGCATATTTGTTGGAATGCACAGGAGAAAAAATCGTTGTAAGAGAAAATTATGCCGGGATTGATCATATAAGGGAAATATTTTTTACGGAATCAACGATAAAAGTGAAGGACTATGCAAATAAGCTGTTTTCAGTTAACTTTAGTAATCCTTTTTATTCGATAGGATATGGAAAAATGAGAGGTGAAATTGATTATGATAGTTAATAGGTATGAGGCAGAGCCATATTTTGAATTGAATCTTAATACTGCAGATACTTTTGTTTTGTGGCAGCTTAGAAGAGTTGCAAAAAGAGTGATGAAAAAAGCAACATATGAAGATTTTTGCAAACAGGTGCAGAAGAGGTATTTGTATGAAACGATAAAAAAAGAAACAGACGATTGGTTAAAAAAGAATTATGACGGCAGAACATGTCCGCTGTTTTCCTCAATAGAGATAGAAGTGATCAATAGGTGTAATGGAGAATGTCCGTTCTGTCCGGTAAATAGGAATATTGATCCGAGGAAACTTCTTAAGATGGATGAAAATTTATTTAAAAAGATCATAGATGAATTGGGCGAATTAAACTATTCAGGAAGACTGGCGCTTCACTCAAATAATGAACCGTTTTTGGATTCACGTATCATAGAATTTACTAAATATGCAAGAGAAAAAGTGCCAAGGGCGTTTCTGTATATGTATACAAACGGGACATTGCTGACTATAGATAAATTTAATGAGATCATACCATATCTCGACAGGATTGTCATTGATAATTACGACGACGATTTGAAGCTGCACGAGAATGCAAAAAAAATACACGAGATATGTAGAAATAATCACGAAATAGATAAAAAGGTGGAAATACATGTTAGAAAGATACATGAGGTCTTGGATACGAGGGGTGGGCAATCTCCCAATAATAATAAAAGAAAAACATATGACATGTCGTGTATTCTGCCATACAAACAAATGGTTGTAAGACCTGATGGGAAAACAAGCTTATGCTGTAATGATCCATATGGGAAAAATACATTAGCAGATGTAAATAAAATGTCATTGAAACAGGCATGGTATTCGAAGCGTGCAGAGCATATCAGACATAGACTGAGAAAAAATCGTGCAGGGATTGGACTTTGTAAATTTTGCGATACTATTCCGGGACCAAAAGGATATTAAGGACATGGAAAAACTATGAAAAGAGTATATGTGGTAGATGATCTGTTATTATTTAATCCAAATCTTGGTGAGGACAGTGAGGTATATCATTACAATGAACTAAAAAAATTAGAAAATCGAAAATGGAGACCGATAGTCGAATTTATAACGGCAGATATTCGATCGGTTCTTTTCATAACGGACAAAATGCTGGAGGTGTTTGCTTTTTTTTGGTCGTTGGCGGTGATTCTGCGGGACGATACAAAAAAAAGAATACTTACGGCAGTCGACTTATTATTTCTCATTGCAAATAAGGAGAAGGACAAAAAATGTATAAATGCACTTGCAAAGGGAGTAGATTTAGACATTGACCATATTTTTGAACACAAATCCCAAAGAATACAGGGAATGTGCGCCCCTGTTTATATTAAAACAACTATGAACTTTGGAACACAGTCAGGTGGTGCGGTTGCCCATTCGGCTGGAGTGATTTCGGCAATGAAAAAAATATATAGGGGTATGGAAGTTTATACAACCGATTTTCTTCCTGAAAATCTTATAGATAGATATGTTACTAAAATTTCACTTTCCGGTTTTTGGGATTATTATGATGAAGCAAAAATGTATCTGAACATATCTGCGTATAAAGAGCTCATTAGCAGATATGGAAATCGTAAGCCCTTGTTCGTATATCAAAGGTGCAGCCTTTATGATTATCTAGGTGCCAAAGTTGCAGAAAGATATCAAGTGCCTTTTGTACTAGAATGGAATGGCAGTGAAATATGGGTTGCTAAAAACTGGGATGGGGTAAGGTTTAAATATTTAGATATTGCTAAAAAAATTGAAGGCTTAAATCTTAAAAAAGCGGATTTAATAACATGTGTAAGTAAAGAATTGAAGGAAAGCCTGATTCTGTCGGGAATTTCCGGAGATAAGATATTAGTGAATTTCAATGGAGTGGATGTGAATAAATTCAGTCCTGCTGTCAAAGGAAACAATATAAGAAAAAAGTATGGAATTGAGAATAAGATTGTTGTAGGCTTTTGCGGCTCTTTTGCAAAATTTCATGGCGCTGAGACACTTGCCGAGACATTTGGCAATATTATGAATCATCATGAGAACTATAAAAATCAAGTAAAGATATTTATGATAGGTGAGGGAAATACGCTTGCTAATGTAAAACGAATTTTGAAAAGAAAAGGCGTCATAAATGATGCGGTATGCGCTGGCTCCGTACCAGCAGACGATGTTTCGGAATATTTAGCTGCCTGTGATATATTGGTCGCGCCACACATCCCGAATGAAGACGGAAGTGAATTTTTTGGGTCGCCGACAAAAATATTTGAGTATATGGCAATGGGAAAGGCAATAGCGGCATCAAGGTTAAATCAAATAGGAGAAGTACTTCATAACAATCAAAATGCTCTATTGTTTAGGGCGGGTGATATAGATGAAATGGAGAAGGCAATTGTTTCTTTGATTGAGGATGAGACTTTGAGGATAAGGCTCGGAAAACAGGCTCGTAAGGACGCAGAGATGTGTCATACATGGGATACACATGTTGACAAGATCATTGCGAGGCTTAGGGAAATGGACTTATTGAAATAGAAGGGTGATTTGCTATGTGTGGTATAGCTGGGAGTATATGTATCAAAACTGGAGTAAAGGCGGATAGAAGCACACTTGAAAGAATGTCTGCCTCTATTGCAAACAGAGGACCAGACGGAAGGGGGCTGCAAATACTGGATTGCGGACGGATAGGTATGGTTCATAGAAGGCTTGCTATTCTTGATTTGTCTGAATTGGCGAATCAGCCAATGTGCAGTACCAATGAGGACATTTGGGTTGTTTTTAATGGAGAAATATATAATTACAGAGAAATTAGAGAAGAACTGAATAAAATAAAGCGTATTAAATGGAAAACAGATCATTCGGATACAGAAGTGATAATCCATGCTTATGCAACATGGGGAATAAAATGTCTGAAAAAGTTTCGCGGAATGTTTGCGATTGCATTATGGGATAAGAAAAAAAATACGGTTTATCTGATTCGTGACAGACTGGGGATTAAACCTTTGTATTATGGAATAACTGATAACAGCTGTCTCTTATCAAAATCTCCGAGCCCACGAGACCGTACTAGAGCTCGTATCCCGTCTTCTGCTTGA
>CAMWJQ010000297.1 GCA_947174615.1 uncultured Lachnospiraceae bacterium | reverse complement strand
GCGTTCATATATATAATATTATTGGTCTATGCCCTTAAAAATGCTCTATATCCCCGCACAGCCTCGTACACATCCGCCTTGCTGACCACCTCATACGGCGCATGCATATTCAACACGGACACGCCGCTGTCAATCACATTCATGCCATACTCCGCCAGGATATGCGCGATCGTTCCTCCTCCGCCGGCGTCAACTTTCCCTAGCTCCGAAAACTGATACATCACATCGGCATCATCCATTATTCTTCTGATTTCTGCCACATACTCTGCATTTGCCTCACTGGAACCACGCTTGCCGCGTGAACCCGTATATTTGTTGAAGGCAAGTCCCCTTGCCAGAAATGCGGCATTCTTTTTCTCATAAACATCCGCATACAGCGGATCAAAGCCTGCACTGACATCCGAGGAGAGCATCCTGGAGTTTGCCAGCGCACGGCGGACAAGAAGCTGCGAGTCCCTCTCTGTCGCTGCGACAAGCTCAGCAATCGTATTTTCAAAAAATTGAGATGCCATGCCCGTCGCGCCCACATTGCCAATCTCCTCCTTGTCAACCAACAGACAGCACAATGTATGATCTGTGATCTCATCCGCCAAATCTAACATTGCAAAGACAGAGGTAAACGCACACACTCTGTCATCATGACCATATGCCAGTATCATGCTCTTATCAATTCCCAAATCCCGCGCCTTCCCCGCAGGAACAATCTCCAGATCGGCAGAGAGAAAATCCTCCTCCTCAATCCCATAATATTCTGAGAGAATCCTGAGAACATTCGCTCGAATGGCTTCTTTTTCTTCTTTGTCAAGTTCTTCGCTCTGCTGTATCGGGCGATTTCCAATCAGCAGATCGAGTTTCTCGCCAGCAACCACCGCATCTGCCTTCTTTGCCATCTGTTCTCCTGCCAGATGAATCAGCAAGTCCGTGATGACAAATACCGGCTCATCGTCTTTTTCACCGATGCTGATTTTGACAACTGTGCCATCTTTTTTGACAGCAACACCGTGCAGCGCGAGCGGGATTGTTGTCCATTGGTACTTTTTAATACCGCCGTAATAGTGCGTGTCCAGATATGCAAATCCATCCGATTCATATAATGGCTTCTGCTTTACATCAATTCTGGGAGAATCAATATGAGCTCCAAGAATGCTCATTCCTTCAGACACGGGTTTCCTTCCCATCTGAAAAAGCACAATGCTCTTGTTCATCTGAACAGCATAGAACTTATCGCCCGCCTCGAGCTTTCCGCCCTGTTCAATCACGCTGTGCAGCTCCCGATATCCTTGCTGCTGCGCCAGTTTAACAACCTGTGCCACGCACTCGCGTTCCGTCTTGCCGTTGTCGAGACATTGTTTATAACGGTCGCAGACTTCCTTTACTTTTGTCATGTCCTCCTCGGTATACTTGAGCCAGAGATTGTCCGTTTTCATTTATTTTGCTTCCTTCCTATAAATATTTAATATGTAAATTTATGTGCCTGCTCTGCCAGCTCCGCCGCCAATGCAGACAAGTTTTGTGTCATGCCTGTGATATTAGAAATAAACTGGTCTTGCGTCTCCACAGCTGCGAGCACTTCCTCGCTTCCTGCCGCATTCTCCTCTGAAGCTGCGGATATTCCCTCTATCATCTCCACGATAATCTGCTTGCTGTCGGTCATACTCGTACTCGACTCATACAGCATCTTGACACTTGACTGTACGCTCTCAAGACACTGCTCGATCTGTACGAAGTTTTCTTTTGTCTCTCCGACACTGCCCTCCTGCTCTTGGAAAATCCGTTCCATGCTCTCCATATTTCTAGTTGCATCCGCGGTCTTTTCAAGCAGTTCTTGAATAATCGCACCAATTTCGTTCGTCAGACTGTTCGTCTCCTCTGCAAGTCCCCGGATCTCCTCCGCCACAACCGCAAAGCCTCTCCCTGCATCGCCTGCTCTTGCCGCCTCTATCGCTGCATTGAGCGAAAGCAGGTTGGTCTGGTCTGCAATATCATTAATCTTCTGGCTTGTTGATTCGATCTTTTGTGCCTGCTCGTTATTCTGCTGCATTGCCTCCCTCACGGCAGCGATGCTCTCACGGCTTTTTGCGGTCTTGTCCATCAAGTCTCTGATGGCAGTAAGACCATTGTTTTTCACGCGATCCATCTCGTCTGCATTGCCTCTGAGATTCTCTGTGTCTGTGATGTTCTGCACAATCAATCCATCCAGTTTTGCAACCTCATTGGCGCTGGTCGTCGCCTCCCCTGCCTGCGACATCGTTGCATTGCTCAGGTCATTCATCGTCGTGTTGATCTCATCCGACGAATGTTTGATCTGCGCTGTATGCTCTGCCAGCGTCCCTGCATTCTCGGACAGCGCGCTTGCGGTCTGGTCAATCTGTTTCACAATATCATGCAGATTATCATACATCAAAATAATATTTCTGCTGATACTTCCTATCTCATCTGTTCTTGTCCTCATCACACGGATTCCTTCCATGTCCCCCTCTGTTAAATCATAGCGTGCAATCCTGTGAATCTCTGCGACCGTCCTCTTGAGCGGTCTCACGAGTAAAAATTCCATGAATACCGCCAGTATCACCAAGGCGATAATCCCCACCATAAGACTCACCGCCGTCATGATCCTGACAGTTCCCATAATTTCAGCCCTCGCCTCTGCCATAGAAATACCAGAAGCCTTGACAACCTCCCGCTCCATCATTTTACATGCGACTACATTGTTGATGGAAAATGCAATTGCAAGAACAATAAACATTAAGGCGCTGATGGTTACAATAATGGAAACCTTTCTGTATTTTTTGTTTTCCATATTTACTATCCCCCTATTGCAAATTAGTGTAATATAAGTATAGTTTATTTTTCCATCAATTTCAAGTTATTTTCTGCGTTCTGGCAGCTGCACCAGTATGATCGCGGCAAAGGCGAGCGCACACCCTGCCAGCTCTCTTGCAGTGAGCGTCTGATGCAGAATCAGCCATCCCGCCAGCACAGAGATCACGGATTCCAGACTTAAAATCAAGGACGCCGCCGTGGGATTCATACCCTTCTGCCCGATAATCTGGAATGTGTAGCCTACGCCGCTTGAGAGCGCTCCTGCGTACAGAACCGGAAGCCATGCTGCAAGAATATCCGACAGATGAGGTTGTTCAAATAACAGCATCATGACTGCCCCGAGCACTGCATTTGTAAGCGTCTGCACACAGGAGAGCTTCACGCCTTCGACCAGCGGCGAAAAGTAATCCACGACCAAGATGTGTATGGCAAAAATCGCGGCACAGCCCAGCATATAGAGGTCCCCCTTTTGCAGATGAAAATCGCCTGTTGTAATGCACAGCAGATACAGTCCGAGCGACGCAAGCCCCACCGCAGTCCACACCTTCAGCCCAGTCTTTTTTTTCAGGAAAATGCCGAAAACCGGCACAAGCACGAGATACATTGCGGTGATAAAACCGGCTTTCCCTACAGTGGTGTACTTCACGCCAAACTGCTGTAATGTACTCGCGGCAAAAAGACATATGCCACAGCATATGCCACCGATTACCAATGTCTTTTTGTCTCTCTTATATTGCGGCGGTTGTCCGCCCTTCTTTTTGCGGCTCTTGTCCATAACCGCAGCACAGGGCGCTAAAACCGCCAGCGCAACCACATTCCGCACCGCAACAAAGGTGTAGGGTCCCACATAGTCCATCCCAACACTCTGCGCGACAAACGCAACTCCCCAGACCGTGGCAGCCATAAATAAAATCATGGACTGCCTGAATATAAATTTGTTCATAAACTTTTGCTTCAATCATATTCTGTGTACATGCGCTTTCTATCGTTTCTGGCAGTGTTCACAGAAATAAATCGTTCCTCCCATGTAGTTTGTTTTGTGAATCTCATACCCGCACCGGGTACACGGTTCATTCAGGGAATTTTTGCTCAGCTGTGTGATATAGTTCCCCTTCTGCCCGAACAGATCCCGCTCCGTATCACGCCCACCCTGCTCTGCCATTGTTTTGATAATTTTATTCGCGGCGTCATACAGCGCCCGAAAATCCTCCTCCGATGCGTCCTGCATCGGATAGCGCGGGTCTATGCCCGCCTCCCACAGAATATCCTGCAAAACACCGTTTCCAAGCCCCGGAATGCGCTGCTGTGTCGCAAGAAATGCTTTCGCGGACAGCTTTTTCCCCGCCGCCGGATAGAGCGCCTGAAAATAGTCAAATGTAAATCCGTCCGTAAGCGGGTTGGGCTTTGTGCTTGAGGAAGCATAATAGCCGTCTGTGCACCCTCCTTTTGGAAAAACAGTGATTCCTCCATACATCTGAATCGACACAAAAATCCCTGTCCCGTCGTCAAAGTAAATTGCAAACTGGTGCTTTTTGGGAAATTTTTTCCTGTCATCATAGTAGCGCGGGTATGCTCCGTCGTTCAGCACAATCATGCTGTCCTCCGTGTTGATTTGAACCATTCCGCCCTGAAAGACTGCCCCGGTTATGGTCTGTCCTTCCAGATATTCCTCATACTTGTCCACTTCTCCGTTGAAAAAAGCGAATTTGTGCGGTGTCTGCAAGACCTGAATATAACTGATGATTTTTCCTGTCAGATGTTCGTTAATCTGCTTTGCTATCGTATAGCTTTCCGGCAGTTCAAGCATAGTATTTCCTCCCTATTGTAATTTGCGTCTCTTGATCGTCACAGGTTCTTTTGCAATTTCATACAGCAATCATACCATATAGAATATGACAACAGTATGTCATATTCTATATCTTTCTGCAAAAGTTTTTTCAAACACGCTCTAGAGCGTGTTTGAATAATGCTTTCCGTCAGATATGCGTCACAATTTGTGGGAGATTTGCGCCAAATGAAGGGCGCATAGCGGGCTATGTAACCTGAATTTGGCGCAAATATCGCGCAAATTGGGGCGTGCAGATGACGGGAATGATTTTTCAAACACGCTCTAGTACCATTCCGCCATTTTCAGAATGCGCCTTTTCATCTCCTGTCTTACCGTTTCCGGTGCGAGCACTTCCGCCGACGGTCCAAAGCTCAGGAGAACGCCGTACCCCCAGTCATCTATGGATACATGAAAATGCACCAAAAAATTCCCGTCCGGCAGCACCTCGATTTCCTCCTCCTCAAACCGGTCGTATACCCTGTATGCTTCCTTTTTGTCAATCCTTACATCAACCACCGTCATATCAGTGTCAGCCTGTGTATCACTCCCCTGCGCTTCATCTTCCTGTCGAATGTATGCCGCTCTTGGCGCATAGACCTCGTCCAGTACACAGAGACGCTTCATGCGGAACAGCTTGAACATCCGCCAGTCTTTTTTCTCCCGGCAAAATGCCTCGAGATACCATGTGTATTCCTTAAAAAGCAGCTTCACAGGCTCCACGGTACGCCGGTCCATCTGTCCATTCTTTCCATAAT
>CAMWJQ010000296.1 GCA_947174615.1 uncultured Lachnospiraceae bacterium | reverse complement strand
ATCCCACACCGTCTGACCAAAATAATGTTCAAGTTACCCCAATGCAGAGCACTGTCTATGCCGCAACGCAAAACGGTCTGAACGTCCGCAGCGGTCCATCGACAAAACACAGCAAGATTGGTACTTTGCAGTATGGTCAGGCAATCACTGTCACAGGAAAAACCGCTGACAACTGGTATCAGATAAAATATGCAGGAAACACAGGCTATATCCTTGCCGACTATGTATCCGCCACTCCGCTGACCAACACAGAGCATCCTGATACGGACGCCCCTGATACGCAGACCCCTGCGTCTGAGGAAAATCCTGACAGCGAAACCGTTTCTGTCCCCCCCATCGTGGATGATATCACAGAGCATGAGTCAGACCCTGATGCATCTGCTGCCATTGATAATGAAGCCGACGTTGTCTCAAACCTGCTCGGCACTCCTATTGTGATGATTCTGGCATTTGCCATCCTAGGCGTTCTCGCACTCATTGCCTATTCCGTATACAATCTGTTTCGCAGAGACAATACTCCTTCGGAAGAATACGATGCGTATTATGAGGACAATGAAGATGAGCAGTATTATGAAGACGAATATTATGAGGACAATGAGAACGGACTGTATTATGGAGTTGAATACTATGAGGACAATGCGGACGAACAATATGACGAAGATGCATATTACGAGGACAATACGGACATTCAATATGCTGATGATGAATATTACCAAGAAGATGAATCAGACACAACCTACGATGATGATGAATATTACCAAGAAGATGAATCGGACACAACCTACGATGATGAATATTACCAAGAAGATGAATCAGACACAACGTATGCTGATGATGAATATTATGAAGATAACCCAGAGGATCCATATATCGGTGATAACCTGTCAGAAGACGAAATCAATCCCCGCAATGAATGAGAAAAGAGTGGTTCACCCACTCTTTTCTCATTCAAAAACCAATCATATTATATGATTTTGTCTTTATAATCTTTATGTCTCCCTCGATTTCTCCAAGTTCCTCCAAAACGCTATCTGCTGTCTCTAACTGGGCTGAATTAATACAGAATACAACTCTCACCTTTCCTCCGCCAAATATTTTGGACAAAAGCCCCGGTTTCTCCCATCTGAGAAAATAGGACACCCGCGCCTTCATAAATGCCTTTTCCAGCATCGTCTTAACCTCTGGCTCCGTAACTGAACAGAAATCGATCTCATTGTTCACTTTTACCTTGCTATACTCGTTTTCCAAAATCGTGACGCCTTCTTTCGTTGTATAATTTGTACTATTAATAATATGTCTTTCCTTCTTCTGTAATAACCATCTGACCGTTCTTCACATCCACGATGGTAACTGCACAATTTTTATGCACACCGCTTCCCCAAAAGTCCTCGATTCCAACTTGATTGATGTTGGATAAAAGTCCTCTGAGTGCCGCTCCATGCGTTGACACTAAGACTGTATCATTTTCCACATTTTTATTATACACAATTTCCTGTAAAAAATCAGCAGTCCTAGTCTTTAATTCACCAATTCCCTCCGCCCCCCTCGGCGGCTTGTACGCTTCAGGTTTATCAAAGAAATTCATAAATTCAGGATCCGGAATGTTATAATGTTCCTTTCCACAGCAAAGTCCCTCGTACTCTCCAAAACTGATCTCAATAATTCTGGAATCCTCGATCACAGGGATATCTCTGTCTCCCTTTATGATCACTGCTGTCTCATATGCCCTCTTTAACGGACTGGTATAGATCCTCGCAAAAGGCACTTCACGGAGCGCCTCTGCCGTAATGTGCGCCAGTCTGCGCCCTTCCTCATTCAGCGGGATGTCACTTCTTCCCTGAAAGCGCCTTTTTACATTCCAATCGGTCTCCCCATGACGGATTATATAAAGTCTCATCTTACTACTCACCCCAACAGCTTCAAATGCATTCGCAAATACCAGATATATTGAGTATAATATAAACTCATCAAAAATACAAGATTTCTAACGCAAAAGCATAGGTTGCTTTTTCATTCATAAAAACGTATAATGATACAATAGATTATCATTATTATAAAGTTTGGAGGAAATTTATAATGAACGACAGAATCAAGTCCCGCGCTTTTATTTTCTGTTTGGCACTGGCAGTATTACTGCTGTCTGCTTCAATGATGCCTGTCACCGCTGCTGAGAGAGCGCCCGATACTCTCGGTCTCGGCGCCGCCATCCAGACAGGGGATGTAATCGTATGCGATACGCCCATCAAAGTCACCTATTATGACAGTTATGGAACGCGAATCACTACAGTTTCAGATACTGACCGACTGGAAATTGCGGAACAATATGATCCCGAAACAGGCGCTAATTACAAAGAATATACCATCACTGCCATCACTGCTACAGAACGTGAACTGAAAATCTCCTTAACAGGAATTACACCAAAGGATCAACCTGCTTTGCAGCACGATCTCACCGAAATAATTATAAAAAAAGCACCTGATAAAACCACTTATATTGAAGGAGAATCCTTCAGCAGGAGCGGAATGGTCGTAAGCGCATGCTACTCTGATAATCGTTGGCGAAATATTACAGATTATAAGGTTGATCCGTCCGGACCACTCGCCATAGATACCAGTTATGTGACGATTACGTTTGAGGAAAACGAAATATCAAAATCCGTTACCCAGAACATAACCGTACATTCTAAAGAGTATGCAGAAAATAGTAATGCCAATTCCTTCAACATTACGGCCGCTGCCGCTGCCGGCGGCTCTATTTCAGATTCGGGAACCCGTTCCGTAGACCGCGGCGGCAGCAGAACATATACCATCACGCCATATAATGGTTATCGGATCAATTATGTGGAGGTTGACGGCAATAATGTCGGTGCAGTCTCCTCCTATACCTTTAGCAACGTTCATGAGAGCCATACCATCCGCGCTTACTTTCTATCCGGAAGCGAAGAAAACAATCTTGCCAAAAAGAAACTGTCCGTTATAGGAAGCTTTTCAGGAGCAAGCGGCGCAGGTACGTATGCTCCGGGAACGAAAGTGACCATCGATGCAGGGAGCGTCCCCGGATTTGCTTTCGCAGGGTGGATTGCATCAGACGGCATCACGTACCCCATGCCTGTGATTTCCTACGTCATGCCTGCCTATGATGTGCTGTTATATGCAAACTGGGTACAGTCCGGATCGCCAAATGCGCTTAATCAGATTACTACCACCAATTTAAAAGAAGCCCAGTTGAGCGGCTGGAATGATATCACAAACAAACTCGCAACATTTAATCTTGATGATCTGCAGCAAGGCAGCAGCCCTGTGATGAAAGCCACGCTTGCGGGTGCCAACTGTTACATCGATGCTGCAGCTATCACAACGCTCAATACCCGGCAAGGACTTGCCTTTGAAGTATCCTATGGAAATGATGCCAGCTTTACATTCTACAGCGATATGGACAATACACTATTTACAGGAACAGACTTAAACTATACCTGCAGTGATAATACCACCCTTTTCTTTCACGAGAAAAATCTTACATTTACACAGCCCGGTGCAATCAATACAGGCATATGCATCAACCTGTTCCTGCCCGACGCCCAAACGGGACAGATCGCCTACGTCTATCTGGTAAATGAAGATGGCACGGAAATCATGTATCTTCCTGCAGTAGTTGATCCGGAAAAAAGGATATCCTTTCCAATCAGTTCCAAAACAAATCTCAGCATCAAATATTAGGCTCTCAGCGTCTATCATGCCCATACATAAAATTAAGCAGGATTTCTTCCTTGCTTAATTTTATGCAGTCTCTTTTATTGCCTGTCGGATTCCTTATTTCAAAATACAGATCGACTGTGCCGGCATGGATAACGTACCTCCCTCAAGAGCCGCCACTTCGCCGTTCAGCGTCAAATATCCGCGTATTGCCATCTCTCCGAGTGCCGTCTCCGCCAGATTTACGCTCAATTCCTCGTCTGACGTATTATACACTATACCAATCGTACTATCTTCATATGTCTTTGTGATTGCTGCCTGATTTCCCTCTGTCAGCTCCGCGACAATCTCAATCTCTCCCCGTGCAATCTCAGGATTTTCATTCCGAATCCGCACTGCCCTCTTATAATAATTCAGGATCGAATACGGATCTTTTTGCTGCTGCTCGACTCCTGCAAAAGCCGATACAATATCCTTGTCTGCATCCACAGGACCATTTGTCATTCCCGTCGAATCTGTGTCTGACCAGATCATAGGCAGCCGCTTGTTCTCGTCCTTCTTCCCTGAACTTGACATACCTATCTCCTCGCCGTAGTACACGAAGGGGCTGCCGTTCATCATCATCAGAAGTCCGCACGCCATCTTCATATCGCCGGCATCCTTCGCAAGCCCATTGGCAACGCGTCCCATATCATGATTGGCAATAAAAGGCGCGTCAATATAATCCGGATTCTCCTCCGCATAATCCGTCTGATATCCGACCATGTTCTGCACAAAGTTTGCCGCCTTGTATGTCCCACGCGCTGTTTTGATAATCTTTCCCTCCGAGTCAGCCGCGTCAAAATTAAACATGCTGGGCGTCCCGCTCGCATAGTAATCAGCAATCGTTGCCTTGTTTGCCCAAACCTCTGACACCATATAAAAATCAGGATTCAGCTCCGTGCAAAAGCTGTATAGCCAATCGAGCGCTTCCGTGTTAAAACCCACATCGTTCTCCTCAAAATGCAGGGCTGCATCCATCCGAAACCCATCTACACCCTTATCAATCCAAAAGGTGGAAATCTCCTCAAGCTCTTCCCTGAGCGGCTCATTTGCAAGATTCAGGTCCGGCATCTCAGACCAGAAGCCGCCCTCATAATACCAGTCTGTCCCGCTCACCGGATAATAAGTTCCATTCACCTGTTCTCTGTCAAAATGATAATATTCTACATAGGGGCATTCATCCGTATCCGGCTCCTCATCTTCCGGAAGCGTTCTCAGATAATCACACGCCTCCACAAACCACTGATGCTGTGACGAGGAATGATTGATGACAAAGTCAATCACCACATTGATGCCCCGCTCATGGCACGCCTCCACCAGCTTCTCAAAATCCTCCATCGTTCCGTATTCCTCATCGATGGAACAATAATCTACCACATCATATTTGTGATATGTCGTGGACTGCATAATCGGCATCAGCCAGATTCCATTGAAGCCCATCTCCTTGATATAATCAAGCTTTTGTGTCACTCCATTCAGATCTCCGATTCCGTCCCCATCAGAATCATAGAAGGAGTAAACAAAGATTTCATAGAAGTTTCTATAATTATCCTCCAAAATATTTAGTTCCTGCTCATAATCGTACGATATTGCGCCGACAATTTCCTTGCTTTCCTCCTCGGAAACCGCTTGCTCCGATGCCGCCTCTCCAGAAGCATCTGTTTCCGCCGAGG
>CAMWJQ010000295.1 GCA_947174615.1 uncultured Lachnospiraceae bacterium | reverse complement strand
AGCTTGAGCTGTCCGAATAACATCATAAACTGACAGCGCTCGTGAGCAGGAAGGGGAAGCTGACCCTCAAGGAAAAAGAGGTTGCGGCGCAAAAGCCGGATTTGGATTTATCCCATAATAAACAGAAGCAGTATATTTTACCGCAGGACAAGCCAGTACCGTTTTTGGTGGCACTCGGTGTGCAGAATACAGAGGGAAAGGTATTGAGGGCAAAGTATGATAAGTTTCGCCAGATTAACCGATATCTGGAATTTGTGCGGGATCTTCTTCCCAATCTTCCCAAAGGGGAGAGGCAGCTCAAAATTATAGACTTTGGCTGTGGGAAGTCGTATTTGACGTTTGCATTATACTATTATCTGAAGATGATGAACGGATATGACATTGCCGTTGTCGGACTTGACCTGAAAGCTGATGTGATCGCAGACTGTCAGGCACTAGCGGATAAATTGGGATATAATGGGTTAAAATTTCAGGTAGGGGATATTGGATCCTACAAAAATGACGACTGTGTGGATATGGTGGTGACGCTCCATGCCTGCGATATGGCAACGGACTATGCGCTTGCGAAAGCCGTACAATGGAATGCACGTGTTATTTTATCTGTTCCGTGCTGCCAGCATGAGGTGAACCGCCAGATTGCATGTGATGTGCTTGCTCCGATTCTGCGGTATGGACTGATCAAAGAGCGCATGGCAGCGCTCATGACGGATGCCATCCGGGCAAATCTGTTAGAGCAGTATGGATATGACACGCAGATTCTTGAGTTTATCGATATGGAACACACGCCCAAAAATATACTGATACGGGCAGTTAGAAAAAATCACATGAAATACCATGCAGGGACGAAGGTGCAGGAGGAGCTGACGCTGCTGGAGGAATTTCTGCATATCAGCCCCACACTTCAGACATTATTGGAACAAGATGAATAGACGGAGTTGAGTATATGAAGAAGGTTATCAGCAAACTGACAGTCTGCATTGTGGTTTTTGTCGTCACGCTCTTTGTGAGCAGCAGCATCTATAATCAGGGAAACAAGGAACTGACAACAAACATGGCGCAGGCGACCCTGCCGCTGGTGCATATTACCACGAAGGGAATTGCGTACAATTACCTGCATGGACTGCGGCAGGAGATGAACGGCAGTTTTTTCAGGGATACGATTACACCGCTTGGAGAGGGGCGTACACTTGGATTTGTGATAGACAAATACGACAATGAAATCAGTGATATTACCTTTGAAGTCAGAAGCATAGACGGGTTACGGCTTGTTGAAAAAACGAAGGTCAGCGAGTATAAGGACACGGGCGACAAGATTCAGGCGACTGTTACGATCAAGGATCTGATTGAGACAGGCGTTGAGTACAATTGGATCTTGATGCTGAAAATTCAAAATGAGACGGTGCGGTATTATACGCGCATTATTGACGGCGAGGGTTACCATACGTATGAGAAACTGCTCTTTGTCAGGGAATTTCATGACAAGACCTTTGACAAAGAGCGCGCGAAGGACCTGGTGACGTATTTAGAGCCCAATTCAAAGGGGGACAACACAACGCTGAGCTATGTAGATATTCATTGCAGCCTCAAGCAGATTACATGGGCTGATCTGAATGTGACACAGATTTCGCAGCCGCAGATAGTGATCAGTGAGATGGAACCGCAGACCGCGTCCATCCGAATGCGCTACAGGATGCAGACGAAAGAAGGAAAAAAGACAGATCAGTACAATGTGGTTGAGTTTTTTAGAATCCGTTATACGCCAGACAGGACATATCTGCTCGACTATGAGCGCAGCATGAACCAAATTTTTGACCCTGCGGCGGATGTGTACGGGGGCAGCAAGATTATGCTCGGAATCCGGGATGACAATGTGCAGATGATGGAGAGCGACGGCGGATCGAATCTTGCCTTTGTCAATGAAAACCAATTGTTTTGTTATCATGCGGCAGACAAGAAGATTGCGTATCTGTTCAGCTTTTATGACGGGGAGGACCCAAGGAGCAATTACGACAATCATGATATCAAGATTCTAAATGTGGATGAGACAGAGAATGTGTGGTTTATGGTGTATGGCTATATGAACCGCGGGCGGCATGAGGGAAGCATCGGCGTGCAGGTCTATGAGTACAATGGTATGCTCAACACCGTCGAGGAGCTGATCTTTATTCCATATAACAAGGCCTATGCGACATTGAAAACGGATATGGAGCAGCTTTCTTATATTAATAAAAACGGAATATTTTATATCTATCTTGACGGTTCGATTCTGGCGATTGATTTGATGCGGCTCACATGTGAGGAGATTGCTCAGAACTTGCAGCAGGGGAGTTTCCAAGTGTCTGGCACCAACAAGATGCTGGTGTGGCAGAACTCCGCCGATGCGTACGACTGTACGAAGCTGATTTTGATGAACCTCAATACTGGGGAGACGCAGCAGATCGAGACATCAGGTTCCAGCCGCATGCTGCCGCTTGGATTTATCGAGGAGGATCTCATTTACGGTGTTGCGGAGTATGCGGACATCCGCATTGACTTTTCGGGTTCTGTGACCTTTCCGATGAATACAGTCTATATTCAAAACGAGCGCGGTGAGGTCTTAAAGACATACTCCCAAGAGGGAATTTATGTGACAGAGGCAGTGATCGAAGAGAATTTAATCTCACTCATGCGGGTTGTGAAACAGGAGGATGGCAGCTATACCAGCACGACAGATGATCAGATTGTCAATAATTTAGTAGATGAGATCGGATACAACTCGTCAGAGGTGGTTGTGACCCAGACGTATGAGAAGATTGTCCAGCTTGTCCTCAAAAATGCAATGGAGGTCAAAAAGCCAAAAAGCACAAAGCCGTTACAGGTGTTATTTGAAGGCGCAAGACAGCTTGTGGTGGAGGTGGAGCAGCCAGTAAGCCGCTATTATGTATATGGCAAGTACGGGATTGACGGCACGTTTACCCATGAGTCGGAGGCGATCAATCTCGCCTACAACATCAGCGGAACCGTGGTCAATCACAACGGAGACTATATCTGGAAGCGGACCTCGCGCAGCGTCAGAAATCAGATTATGGCAATCACAGGGAAACAGCGGGGAGAGAATAATTCTGATTTGGCAGTCTGCCTTGAGACCATCTTAGAGTTTTGCGGAAGTATTAAGAATGTACAGCCAATGCTTGACCAAGGCAAGACAGTGCGGCAGATTCTGGAGGAAAACATCAATGGCGCGACAGCGCTTGATTTGAGGGGGGTGAGCTTGGATGCAATATTGTACTATGTCAATCAAGACATTCCGGTACTCGTCTCACTTGAAAATGACAGTGCGATGCTGGTGATCGGATTTAATGAACTGAATGTCGTGGTGATGAATCCACAGTCGGGAACGGTATACAAGATGGGGATGAATGACGCCACAGAATTGTTCCGGCAGAACGGAAATGCGTTTATCACCTATTTAAAGAAAAAATAATTTTAGTTTCATTCTAAGAAAGAATAAGGGAGAGTTTGAATGATGAAGGAAAACAAAAGAGCAGGACTGGGGATTGTGCTCGCGCTGCTGCTGGCGGCTGTACTGCAGCTTGGCACAGCGTATGCTGCGGAGATTGCGGTCACCATAGAACAGTGTGAGATTTCCGGGAAAAATGTCACAGTGACAGCGACAAGCATAGCCGCGCCAGCACCGGCGGATGGAATGTATTATCTCTTTGAATTAAAGCCCTATGAGCTGGGGGTCGGCACACGAAAAGATTACTGCGCAAAAGCGCCTGTGGCAGCGTCGGCATCTTTCTCCATTCCGCTGAATCTCAACAGTACCTCTTCAAAGCTGTATTCGCGTTTTGTGGTCACAGTGCAGCAAAATGACAGCTTTGTGCCAGTAAGCAATGAGATGTACATCACAAATCCAGAGGCAGTGGCATCAAAATCAACCGCTTATCCGGTAAGGAGCAAGAAGGGATTGACCGCCGACTGGCGTTACAGTGATGAGCTCGCCCATCTGGGTGTGGGATTTGCCTCCTATGAGCTGGATGTCAGTCGTTTCTTCACAGCGGGCGGGATTCCTTACACTTATAACGGAAAGACTTATAGTTTTAATGCATCCGTTGTGCGTGAGTACGACGTCATCTGCACCAGACTTGCGGGGGCAGGCTGCAATGTGGTTATGGTCATCAAAAATTCGTATATTCCGGCGGTCTCGGAGCTGGTGGTTCCATCGGGGCGGTCTGCCGGAAAGAACTGTTATGCATTTAATGTGGATGAACAGATACCAACGGAGAAGCTGGAAGCGCTGATGTCCTTTTTGGCAAACCGTTATTCCGGCTCTATGGGAACGATTCATACATGGGTGATTGGAAATGAAGTCAATTCCAGCAATCCGTGGCATTACATGGGCAATGTGTCGGCGGACACACTCGCTGCGCATTACGCAAAAGAATTCCGTGTGTGCTATAATGCCATCAAGAGTCAGAACAGCGGCGCGCGGGTGTTTACGAGCTTTGACCAGCGCTGGAACTACAAGGACGGCACGAGAGGGCAGTTTCCGGCGAGGGAGGTTTTAGACGCTTTTGCGGCGTACATCAGCGCCAGCGGGAATATCGACTGGGGGCTGTCATTCCATCCGTATCCGGCGCCAATGCATAACTGCCGTTTTTGGAGTTTTCCGTCAGAGTATGCAAAGTTGAATCTGATTGACCATACAGATGACTCGAAGTTTGTCAATCCTGCAAACACAGACGTCGTGACAAATCATATGATGCTGCCGGCGATGCTTGCGCCAAACGGCAGTGTGCGGCATATTCTGATCACAGAAATGGGATTTACCTCTTACAGCACCAGTATACCGACCGACGAGCTGACGCAGGCGGCGTCGATCGTCTTTGCCTATAAACTGACTGCCGCCAATCCGCTCATTGAGGGAATTGTCTTTCACCGGCAGGTAGACCATGCGGCGGAGATCAAGGGCGACGGCATGGCGCTCGGCATCCGCACAGAAACAGGCGTCAAGTATGCATTTGGTGTTTTTGCCAATATGGATAAGGGAAATTCGCCGGAGTACACGGATTTCGCACTCCCGATACTCGGCATCACGAGCTGGTCTCAGGTAGGGCTGGAATAAAAAACAAAACGCTTGTCAAAATTTAGGGGAGATGCTATACTTTTTATAACTGTTACCTATTTTTCATTTCTTAGGACTCCATCTAATTTTATAGGGATTCCAAACATAGGAGGTAGTCAGATTAATGAAGAAGAAATTGACTCTCTGGGCAGCGCTCTGCATGGTATTTGTATGCTTTATGTCTATGACGGCTGCTGCTGCGGGGACAGCAACCATCAGCCAATGCATTATCAGCGGCGGCAACCAGATCACGGTCGTTGCGGCTGCGGACGGCGTGCCAAGTGAAGACGGAAATCTGTATTTGTTTGAGATGAAACCGTATCAG
>CAMWJQ010000294.1 GCA_947174615.1 uncultured Lachnospiraceae bacterium | reverse complement strand
ATCTAGGGAATATCTATATCGATCCTGAGGTTATAGCCCAGTATGCCGGAAGCGTGGCAGTTGAATGTTTCGGTATCGTCGGCATGGCATCAGTGAATGTGAAGGATGGTTTGGTGAAACTGCTCATGAAGGAGAGTATCACGCATGGCATATCGGTAAATATTGTGAATAATAAATTGATTCTTGATTTCCACGTAATTGTTGCATATGGCGTTAGCATTATAACCGTATGCGATAATCTGATCAACAATGTAAAATACAAGGTAGAAAGTTTCACAGGTCTCGAAATCGAAAAAATCAACATTTTTGTTGAAGGCGTTCGAGTGATTGATTAAGGAGGATTTCTGAAGTGGGATTAAATATAATCGATGCGAAAATGCTGGCAAAGATGTTTCTCGCCGGAGCAAAGAATTTAGAGCATAAAAAAGAGTGGATCAACGAATTGAATGTATTTCCTGTTCCCGACGGGGATACAGGTACAAATATGTCCATGACAATTCTGTCTGCTGCAAAGGAGGTTGCCGCAATTGATGAGCCTGATATGGTTTCACTCTCAAAGGCGATATCGTCAGGGTCGCTGAGAGGCGCACGCGGAAACTCCGGCGTTATTCTGTCACAGCTTTTCAGAGGTTTTACAAAGGTGATCAGAGAGTATGACGAGATTAATGTTGCCATTCTCGCCTCTGCTTGTGACAAGGCTGTAGAGACAGCATATAAGGCTGTCATGAAGCCGAAGGAAGGAACAATTCTCACGGTTGCAAAAGGCGCAGCCAGGAGAGCGACCGATTTGGCAATGGCAGGCGAGAAGAACTTGGAGATTTTTATCGGTGAAGTCATCAAAGAAGCTGAGATCGTCTTGGCACAGACACCAGATATGCTTCCAGTGTTAAAGCAGGCGGGTGTGGTTGATTCTGGCGGGCAGGGACTTGTGGAAGTCCTCAAGGGAGCCTATGACGCATTCCTCGGCAAAGAAATTGATGTATCGCTGGATTTCGCGCCAAAGACCAGCGCTGCTGCGGAGAAAGGAGCGCTGCCGTCCACCATCGAGGCACAGGCAAATGCAGAGATTAAATACTGCTATTGTACACAGTTTTTGATTATGCTCAGCAAACCATTCAACATCAAGCAGGAGATGGATTTTAAGGAGTATCTCTCTTCCATTGGCGATTCAATTGTTGTCGTGGCGGACGATGAGATTGTAAAAGTCCATGTACACACCAATGATCCCGGACTAGCGATGCAGAAAGCACTGCGTTTTGGAGCGCTCACAACCATTATTATAGAAAATATGCGTCTTGAGCGCGATGAGAAGGTGTCTGACATGATGGAGCGGCAGATGCAGAGCACAGATCTTCCAGACAAGGGATCGCCTGCAGAACAGAACAGCGCTACCGTGCCGCCCGCGCACAAGGAGACAGGATTTATTGCAGTTTCTATTGGAGAGGGTATGAATGAAATTTTCCGTTCGCTCGGCGTTGATTATATCATCGAGGGCGGGCAGACCATGAATCCCAGCACGGAAGATATGCTCAACGCTATTGAGAAAATCAATGCGGATAATATCTTCATTTTTCCAAATAATAAAAATATTATCCTTGCGGCAAATCAGGCAAAACAGTTGACTAAGGATAAAAATATCATAGTGATACCAACCAAGACTGTTCCGCAGGGAATTACCGCAATCATCAACTATGTGCCTGATATCTCTGTTGAGGAAAATGAGTCAGTTATGGCGGAGGAAGTGCAGCGTGTTGCGACGGGGCAGGTTACTTACGCTGTGCGGGATACCATGATTGACAATCAAGAGATTCATCAAGGCGACTTTATGGGAATCGGCGACAAGGGCATACTGGCTGTAGGGACAGATTTACAGAGCGTGGCATTCAACATGGTTCAAAAGATGATGTCTGATGAGTTTGAACTGATCAGCATTTATTATGGGGATGTCATAACCAAAGATCAGGCACAAAAGTTGGCAGACATGGTAAAGACCGAATACAGCGGCTGCGATGTAGAACTTCAGTTTGGCGGTCAGCCGATTTATTCATATATTATTTCAGCGGAGTAAATACGGTGAAGAGAAACGATCCAATTACAGTGATAAAAGGCGTTGGAGAGAAAACGGCTGCCTTGTATCATAAGTTAAATATATACACGGTTGACGATCTGATCAGGCATTATCCCAGAGATTATGAAGAGTGGCGCGATCTTGTAACGATCGGGGAGCTGAAGGCGAATCAAGTATCTGCGATACGTGCTTTGGTCATCAGCACTCCCCAAACCGTACATATAAGGCAGAATATGTCCATCACCTCTGTGCATGTCAAGGACAACAGTGGCGCTTGTGATATTGTATATTTTAACATGCCTTATATCAAAAACAATCTCCAGCCCGGCAAACAATATATTTTCCGAGGGCGTGTCATTTTGAAAAATAACCGTATGACGATGGATCAGCCAAAAATTATCAGCCCGCATGAATTTGCACAGAATGTACACCGTCTCGCACCAGTTTATCCCACGACAAAAGGGCTTACCATCGCTGCGATCACAAAGACGGTGCGCGCTGCTGTAAACAGCTTAGATTTTTGTGAGGATTACATCCCAGAATCCATGCGCAGGGAATATGGGCTGCCAGACTTGAAATCAGCAGTGATGGGGATTCATTTCCCCGACAACCGTGATGTGTTGGTTGCTGCCAGAAGACGTCTGGTTTTTGAAGAATTTTTGTTCTTTATTGTCTCTGTTATGTTTCTGCGGGATATGACAGTTCAGGAAATCAATGATGCCCCGATGATGAGGATTGACGCTTGTCAGGATTTTATCAAAAGCCTTCCCTATGAGCTGACTGGCGCGCAGAAGAAAGTCTGGGCACAGATTGAAGAGGATCTGTGTTCTACACACTTAATGAACAGATTGATTCAGGGAGATGTCGGTTCCGGAAAGACGATTGTGGCAGTGCTGGCAATGTTCATGTGTATCATGAACCATCATCAGGCAGCATTCATGGCACCGACAGAAGTGCTCGCAAAACAGCATTATGAGTCTGTTGTGGAGCTGGTTGACAAGTATGATCTGCCGTTTAAACCGATACTTCTCACAGGATCTTTGACGGCGAAAGAAAAGCGCAGGGCAAAGGAGAGCATTATCCTGGGTACAGGCAACGTAATTATCGGAACACAGGCGCTTTTGCAGGATGATGTTGATTTTTATGATCTGCGTCTTGTCATTACGGACGAGCAGCACCGTTTTGGCGTCAAACAGCGCGAGACGTTGGCTCAAAAAGGAATACAACCGCATATTCTCGTAATGAGCGCAACCCCCATTCCACGAACACTCGCATTGATCTTATATGGTGACTTAGATATCTCGGTCATGGATGAACTTCCGGCTAACCGACTTCCAATCAAAAATTGTGTGGTCAATACAGACTATCGCAAAAAGGCGTATGAATTTATCGCAAAGGAAGTGGAGCAGGGCAGGCAGGTGTATGTCGTCTGTCCAATGGTCGAGGCTGCTGATGAGGAGATTATGGGAGACCAGCCCGTTCTCGAAAATGTAATCGAATACACAGAGAAGCTCAAAAAAATACTGCCGGGCAGTGTGCGTGTAGAGTATCTTCATGGACAGATGAATCCTAAAGCAAAAAACTATGTCATGGAAGAATATGCCGCGCACCATATTGATGTACTGGTATCCACAACGGTCATTGAGGTTGGAATCAATGTGCCGAATGCGACTGTGATGATGGTCGAAAATGCGGAACGATTTGGTCTGGCGCAGCTGCACCAGCTCAGAGGTCGTGTAGGACGTGGAGAACACCAGTCCTACTGTATCTTTATCACAACGTCAAATCAGAATGATACAATGGAACGGCTGCAAGTATTAAATAAATCAAATGATGGATTTTTTATCTCATCAGAGGATATGAGACTGCGCGGTCCGGGAGACCTGTTCGGTATCCGGCAGAGCGGGCAGTTCCAGTTTCAGTTAGGCGATATTTATCAAGATGCGGTGATTTTACAGGATGCGCAGTGCTGTGCAGCGAAAATATATGCTTCTTACGGACACACCAACAATGAATATCAAGCATTTTGGGCATATTATGAAGAAAATGCTGCCACAAATCTTGACTATATTAACATCTAAAAGAAATTAACAGGAGATAGGATGAAATGTCGAAAATAGCAATTGTAACGGATAGTAATAGTGGTATTACACAGAGTCAGGCAAAAGAAATTGGTATTCATGTATTACCGATGCCATTTATGATCGATGGGCAAACTTTTTATGAGGACATCACACTCAGTCAAGAAGCATTTTATCAAAAACTTGCCCAGAATGCAGACATCTCCACTTCACAGCCATCGCCAGAATCCATTATGCAGTTCTGGGATGAACTGTTAAAAGAAAATGATGAGATTGTCCATATTCCAATGTCCAGCGGTCTGAGCGGCTCCTGCCAGACTGCAGCCATGCTCGCTCAGGATTATGACGGAAAGGTTCATGTCGTAAATAATCAAAGAATCTCTGTGACACAAAAGCGATCTGCCTTTGATGCCCTTAAGCTTGCCCAAGAGGGAAAGAGCGGCGTCGAAATCAAAGAAATACTGGAGGCAGACAAGTTTAATTCCAGCATTTACATTATGATAGATACGCTTTATTATCTAAAAAAGGGCGGACGTATCACACCTGCTGCTGCGGCGCTTGGCACATTGTTGCGGCTAAAGCCAGTATTACAGATTCAGGGAGAGAAATTAGACGCCTTTGCCAAAGCGAGAACGATCAATCAGGCAAAATCCATTATGATCAATGCTATCAAGAGCGATATCGAAAAACGGTTTGGTGGATTATCTCCTGATAATCAGATGTATCTGGCAATTGCCCATACGCAGAATGAGGAGGCGGCAAACATATTTAAAGAGGAGGTACAGGCACAGTTTCCTGACTACCCTGTCTATACAGTGGACCCTCTGTCGCTGAGTGTGTCCTGCCATATAGGACCAGGATCACTGGCAGTGACGTGTTGTAAAATGTTAAGATAAAAGAACAATTCAGCAAAAAAGCAGGTCTTTGCTACCTGCTTTTTATTATCCGCATTTATTAAACCAACGCCGCTGTAATGATTGCCATAGAGTATACCTCAATCGCATTGCACCCGCGGGAGAGATCATTGACAGGTGCATTTAAGCCCAGAAGGATAGGTCCATATGCCTCGAAGTTACCCATTCTCTGTGCAATCTTATAGCCCATATTACCAGAGCTGAGATCTGGGAATATAAAGGTATTTGCATGACCTGCTACTTGAGATTTCGGACATTTTGTGCGTGCCACACGCGGAGATACAGCAGCATCAAACTGCAATTCACCCTCAATTGGCGTATTGGGAAACGCTTTCTTTGCCTTGTTTGCTGCATTTCTCATTTTTTCTACATCAGGACCCTTGCCAGAGCCAAAGGTAGAGTAGCTGAGAAA
>CAMWJQ010000293.1 GCA_947174615.1 uncultured Lachnospiraceae bacterium | reverse complement strand
TCTGCCTCCGGCTCCTCCTCAGCCGAAGCTTCCTCTTTCTCCTCCTTTTCTGCCGCCTCTGCTTCATACACTTCCTCCGACACTTCTCCCTCCGGCTCCTCCTCAGACGAAGCTTCCACTACCTCCTCCGTTTCTACCCTCTCTGTAGCAGACACTTCCTCCGAGGCTTCCTGCTCCGGCTCCTCCTCAGACGAAGCTTCTACTACCTCCTCCGCAGCAGACACTTCCTGCTCTGACTCCTCTGGCAGCACTCCAGTCAATGTCTCTGGATCAGATGCCTCCGCAGCCAGTGTTTCCAGCGTTGGCACCTCCGCCAAGTTCTCCAGCGCTGGCTCTTCCACCGATAGTTCTCCCAGTGTTTCCGGCTCGGATACCTCTGCAGCGGACGCCTCCATGGTCGGTTCCTGTGCCGGCGCCACCTCATCGGCCGGTGTCTCATTCGTCTTGATCTTACCCTGTATAATTTCGATATTTTCACTCAGTCTCTGGTATTGGATATTGTCTATCCCCAGATACTTTGCCACGCACTCACGGCTCTTTTCCATAGCATTCAGTGCATTACTATAATCCTTATCCATATAATACAAGCTGCCAAGCGCTGACAATGCCGCACTGTAATGCGCATCATCCACCCCCAGTTCCTCAAAGACGCGGATCGCCTCCTCCGCACGCGCACGCGCCTCATCATCCTGCCCAAGCTCGATACAAGTATTGGCAAGGTTCGCCTGTGTCACCGCCGCCTCAAACTGCCTGCCCGGCTTATGGCTCACAATCGACAGCGCATTGACCAGCTGATCCTTTGCCGATGCAAAATCGCCCATCTCCTGATAAAGCAGACTTAAATTGTTGTAGAAATTGGCAAAGTACATATCATCCTCGTCAAGGTGTGCCACATAAATCGGACGAACCCGATTATAAAGCTCCAAAGATTCCTGCAGCAGCCCTGCCGCGCGGTGGGCATTGGCAATATTTAACAGCGTGGTCGCATACGGTATCGTATCCTGTATTCCCATCTTATTCATAAGCGCAACTGCTTTATGGCAGTTTTCAATGGACAGCGCATATTGCCCTGTCTCCCTGTAAAAGCCGATGATTTCATTGTAAAGCGTCAGCAATACATCCTGCGCTCCCTCCTCTGCCGCCTGTGCAATATGTGATTCCAAAAACTGTGGTATCTCACCAATCTTCTCCTGTGCAAAGAGTGTATCAAGCTCCTGTGTGATCTGATTTATGTCCATATTGTCCCCCCTCACTTCTCTATTTTATTTCTATTCCGATTTTTTCCTTTTCTATCTCTATTCAATCCTTTCTCAGTATATCCACCGTGTGTGCGCCTGCTCCAATCAAATCCGCACGCTCGCAGACCGCCATCTGGTAGCGGACAAACAGCTCAAACTCTTCGTCCGTCAACTGATTCAAAAAAGGTCTGATGTAATTTGCAGGTCCGTCCGGCGACAAAATCTTGATTCGATCAAGCCCTGCCGCTTCATTCAAGGCGTCAATATCCTCGATACGCATATAATCATACAGTTTATCCGGCGACGAAATTGTCTTAAAATCCTCTGTGAAGCGATTTTCTGCCATACACGAAAGCACATTCCGCTCCTTAAATCCATAGGTGATAACACCGTACTCATTCATACAATATGCGACGAGAATCACACCGCCCGGCTTTGTGACACGCTTTGCCTCACACAGCGCCCTGAGTTTATGCTCAAATCCAAACAAATGATACATTGGTCCGAATAAGAGGGTCACATCAAAGCTGGCGCTTTCAAGCCTTTTTAAATTCAGAGCGTTTCCCTGCATCGCCTTGACACTGCTCGCCTTCTTTTTCAGGACGCCCAAATTATACCGCACAAGTTCAACCGCTGTGACATCATAACCTTCTTCTGCAAGCGCCACACTGTAGCGTCCTGTTCCCGCTCCGATATCCAACAGCCGGATCTGGCATCTGCGGTCTGTGCCGGATACGCCCATTCTCTCTGCCGCTTCCTCAAGATACATATGGATATATTTCATGGAAATACGGTATTCCACTTGTCCATGACGCGAATTTAGCCGCTTTTCCTCATTAAATTTATTATAATATGCCTCAAGTTCCGTCATCTATGCTATCAATACCTCCAGCTTCCTCTGAACTCCGGTAATGATGGGTCCGAGGAAAAATGCCACCACAATCGTGACAATGCCAACATCACCGCCAAGCACAAAGCCTGCTGCCATAAAACTGATATCCCACAGCATGCGCACAATCTTAAATGGAAACCGCTTGACATGCCCCGATATGATAAATGGCAGTGCATCATATGGTGAGGATCCAAGCCCTGCACACATGTAGGCTGCCGCACCCAGCAAAAAGACAGCAAGGGACGGTATCAACAGTATGTAGCGGTTCACTGCCACTTCAAAAAATCCAGCCGGAAGCAGCAAAGACCAGATCCATTGAAAGAAATCTGAAATGTATCCCAAAAAGCACATATTGCCGATCGTTCCAAATCCTATCATGCTCAAGTCGTATTTGATCACAAAGAAAAAAGTCACCAGATGGCACAACAACTGGCAGGTGCCAAAGCTAAGCGGCACAAAGTTTGTGACGCCCTGCGTCAGACAAGAGCATGGGTCTGTCCCTAAATTGATCGCCCTTAAAAGCGATAGCCCTAATCCCTGCGCCATGATGCCGCACAGCATCATAATCATACGATTCTTAAATTTGGGCGGACGCACAAAACATTTCCTATTTTTGGTATCAAAACTCATAGAAATTGAACTCCTCCGCCGTCTTGGGCTTGTCTGTGGTCTGTGTTTCCTCTGCTGCCGGCGCATTTGCAAGCTGCTTTGTATGAACCTTGTCCGTTCGAATGTCGATCACCGGTCCGCCAGTACCATTGATGTAATCTCCAGTGATCGTCACCTCGCCGATATTGTCATCTTTTGGAATCTCATACATAATATCGAGCATAAATTCTTCAATGATCGCCCTGAGCGCACGTGCCCCCGTATCCCGCTCCAATGCCTTCTTTGCGATTGCCTGCAGCGCACTGTCGTCAAAGTTCAGCTTCACCTCATCCAGCTCTAAAAGTTTTTGATACTGCTTTAAGATTGCATTTTTGGGCTCTCTTAATATCTTGACATAACTTTCTTCCGTGAGGCTGTCCATCGGGCATATGATTGGCAGACGACCTATAAACTCAGGAATCATACCAAACTTCTTGATATCTTCGATCGTGACCTTCTTTAAAATATTCGCCTCTTTATCATAGGCGTCTTTCAGCTCGGCATTAAAGCCGATGGAGGACTGTCTGGTAAGCCTTTGCTTGATGATGTCCTCGAGGTCTGGAAACGCGCCTCCACAGATAAACAAAATGTTTCTGGTATTGATCGTCGTGAGCGGCACCATCGCGTTTTTGCTGTTTGCTCCAACAGGCACCTCCACATCAGAGCCCTCCAAGAGCTTTAACATCCCCTGCTGGACGGATTCCCCGCTCACATCGCGCGAGGTCGTATTCTTTTTCTTGGCAATCTTATCAATCTCGTCTATGAATACAATTCCCTGCTCTGCTTTCTCCACATCATTCTCCGCCGCATTTAAAAGTTTTGAGATCACAGATTCAATATCATCACCGATATAACCTGCCTCTGTCAATGAGGTCGCGTCTGCAATGGCAAGCGGCACATCGAGAAGTCTTGCAAGCGTCTTTACCATATAGGTCTTGCCGCAGCCCGTCGGTCCTAGCAGCAAAATATTGGATTTCTCTATCTCAATCTCATCCATCGTGCCTGTCGTGACACGTTTATAGTGATTGTAAACAGCTACAGAGATTACTTTCTTGGCATAATCCTGCCCTACAACAAAATCATCGAGCTGTGCCTTAATCTTGTGTGGTGCGGGCAGATCATTAATGTTAAAGACCGCCTTCTCCTTCTTTTCTTTTGGCTTTTTCTTTTTGAGCTTCTGCCGATTGGGAATGCCGCCGTCCCCCTGCAAATCTGCAATATTGACAAAGCTGATATTGGGAAATCGCTTCTTTCCATCCTTAGTACTGTCCTTGTCAAAATTAAAGTTCGTATTGTTCAGCATTCCCTGATAATCAAACTGACTGACAGTATCCATCGTCTTGTGCATACAGTCTGAGCATACAGAAATATGATTGGGCAGCTTGAACATTTTTCCCGTCTTGCTTTCTGGTCGTCTGCATATAAAGCACACATCCTCATACTCGCTTTCCTTCTCTTCCTCGCCTTCACTGTCTGTAGTCTTTTTATCTTCTTTGGTTTCATGATCGGCTTTGGTTTCATCCTCTGTTATGTTCACGATCTCGATCTCTTCATTGTTGTCAAAGTTGTTGTCTAACATTATGCCCTCCATTATTCACATTATTCTTTATATTCAAGCATTACCTCAAGCGTCCGTTCCTTATATTCACCATTGTACAGTCTCATCAGGACAACTTCAACCTCTGTATCTCCCGCATAGTACTCTAACAGTCCCTGCAATTCATCCATTCCTGTAATCTTCTCGCCGTCTATGTAAGTGATGATGTCTCCCTTTAAAATTCCTGCCTTCTCTGCCGCAGTATCTTCCAGTACATTTGTCACAAACACGCCCTCTGGCATCTCATACCGCGCAGTTGCCTCCTCGATCACATCTGTGCCCGCAACGCCCAGAAATGCGCGCTCCTGAGCCGGAACCTTCTTCCTAGTCTCCTTTAACATCAGCTCCTCAATGATTGGTTTTGCTGTCGAGATTGGAATCGCATAGCCCATTCCCTCGATCACATAGTCCGCAATCTTGCTGGAATTGATGCCGACCACCTCCCCTTTCACGTTCAAGAGCGCACCGCCTGAATTGCCGGGATTGATCGCCGCATCCGTCTGAATCAGATACCCCTGATTGGTCATCTCAGGGTCGTCCTCAAACACATTTCTGTTCAGTGCACTGATTACGCCCGTCGTCACAGACTGTCCATAGCCCAGAGAATTTCCGATTGCGATCGCAGGCTCTCCCACCTGAAGGCTGTCTGAATCGCCAAGCGCCGCAATAGAGATACTTTTGAGTGTTTTGTCTGACATATCATCCAGAAATACAGATACAATGGCAAGGTCATTCTCCGGCGAAGTTCCCTTTACATACGCCACCGCCTCCCTGTCGTCGATAAACTGCACGTATAAATTGTTGTTATCCTGAATGACATGATAATTCGTCACGATCAAAATCTCTTCACTGCTTTGTGCCACGACAATTCCTGATCCGTTTGCCCGCTCGTCGTACTCCTCGTCATACCAATAGTCATATGCCGTATATTCGTTGGTGATCGAAACCACACAAGGCATCGCTGTTTTTACCACTGCCGTCACGTCCGCCAGAACTGCAAGCTCCATTTCGTCCTGCTCGATGACTTGTACTTGCTCTACCTCGACAGGTTTCGTTCTTTTGTTGTTTGATTCTGTTGCCTCAGTTTCAGTATCTGTTTCATGATCCGTCTGCGTCTCA
>CAMWJQ010000292.1 GCA_947174615.1 uncultured Lachnospiraceae bacterium | reverse complement strand
GGAATCACACCCTGCCCTGAAGATTTGTTATTCTTTTTATGTGGATTACTATAGCATGAAAATGCCTGAAAATCAAGGGCTTTTTGGGATTTTTTCAAATACGTGATTTGTGCTCATTTCTTCGTTTTCTCACGTAAATCTACATATTTTCACATAAATCTACGGCAAAATGGTGTAAATTTTGGTGTAAACTTTTTTGCTCCTGATTCCACTGTTTAAGCCTGTTCAGCTCGCGTTTTACACGTTCCATATCGACATGATTGTACACCCGCATGGTGGTTTTTATATCCGTCTGTCCCATAAGGTACTGAAGCACTTTAATATCACATCCTGATTCCGCATACCGACAGCAGGCAGTGTGTCTTAAAATATGCGGGCTTAAATCAGGAAGCTTTATCTCCCTTTCATCATTCATATCCACAAGTGTCCGCATCATACGCCTTACACTGTTATGATTCATACATTTTCCGGTCATGTGGGAGACAAACACAAAATTTTTATACCCATCTACTTCAAAATCAGGGTCTTTCTTAGTATTCATCCAAACTTTTTTCTGTTCAATAAACAGTTGATACACTTCATCTGTCATGGGAATTGTCCTTCTGCCCGCACTTGTCTTTGTATCCGTCGCATACAGTTGTGTTGTTCCATTCAACAAACGATACTGAATCTGATGGTTAATGCTGATCTCCTGGTCATCCATAGATATATCATTCCATGTCAGACCAATGGCTTCACTGATACGCAGTCCTGTCTTTAATATGATCGCATACATTGGATAATAACGCTTCATTCTGGGACGCAGTGTTATTCTTGTCAGAAATTCTTCCTCCTCGTCAAAGGTTAGTGCGAACTTCTTTTCAGGATTGTCTATATAATCTTTCGTGCAACCATCTGCCGGATTCTTGGAAATCACATCATCATCACAAGCAAGCTGCAGTGATGGGCGTATGATCTTATGGATAATCTTAACTGTCCCTATGCTTAATCCCTGTTCGGTCAAAGAGTTGTAAAAGAGAAGAATGTCCGATTTCTTGATATCAGTTACCTTTGTTTTACCAATCCTGCTTTCCTTGATTACATGATTGAAATAATATTTGTAATTTTCTTTTGTGGAGTTTGCAAGATTTATTTTTGTCCGCAGATACCGCTCAATCTGTTCATTCAATGTATGAGCTTTTCTGCATACTCCCAGCACCATATCCCTGTTTATGTCTTCTTCTAACTCCCTTAGTTCATTTAATGTACGCGAATATACGCACTCCCGTTCACCATCATTATTTGACCACCGATACATATATGTACCGTCTTTTCGCTGCGACTCTCCTTTTCTCAATACCTTTCCGCTTTTATCTTTCCTTCTATCTGCCATATGTATCGCTCCTTTCGAATCAAAAAGAGCCTTAATATGATTATCAATTGTACCATATCAAGTCCCTGTTTACCATTCATTTTATATTGAAAACTGTTTTTCCACATATTCATCAAATTTTCTGCGTTTGATCAACCTTTTATTACCTATCCATAATACAAACGGACAATTATCCCCGTTTGACATCTCACGAATTTTATTGATACCAATACCTGTATATGCCGCTGCTTCTTCTACTGTTAAATTTGATTTCTCCCAAATCGGAACTTCTTTTACTATGCTGCTCAATAAAATTGTCCTCCAATTTATATAAAATTCTCAATATCAAATACTAAAAGACACCAGTGAGTATGCCAGTGCCTTCATACAAAAATCTGTATTCACTTTTTCATCAATTATAATCTCAAATATTTAACAATAAACAACTATAATCTCAAATTAACAACAATAATCAACAATAATCAATAATAATCACACAATTACGGGCAGAGACATCAACCCTTTCTCTCTGCCCACAATACAATAAACTAAACCATCTTTTTACAGTTACACGATATTACAATCTAACATTACAAACTATTCTTACAATTTCATCATCTAATCTATCTACATTATCCAATTAGTTTCTACAAGTATTTCCTACTTTATCTGTCTTCTGTTTCTGTAAGTCATTCCAACATTTTGATACAATGCCAATGGTATCTTTTAAACACTCTGTATCCCTATCACACTGCTCTATCGCTTTCTGGTATATTGCGACCAAATCAAAATATTCTTTTTGTGCTTCCTCTATGCACTGTTTCGCACCATCCATGATTATGTCTCTGATATCATTTTTATCAGCTTCATTTATCTGTCTGACTGCTTCTATTGCATAAATTGTCGATTTAGTATATGGTGTGCAATAAAACACAGTCATGTCATGCGTTCGATCACATATTGCTTTCGCCTGCTCTTTACTATATCCCTTTTCTACCAACACATTAAATGTTTTCCGTCCATCACTGCATGTTTCATTATTTATATCATACGAAAATGGATTCTTACATATATCTGTAACATCCTTTAATCTAATCATTTCCCTTGACATGCTTGTCCTGCCTTTCCATGTGTCAATGTAAATGACCTGCTGTAGTTCTGAATCTGCATTTTCCCGATATGCACCTATCCAAGAAATTGTTCCATTATATTCATGTTCTCCAACATGACAGATTACTTTGTCGCCTTCATGAAAATAACATGTCCCTGTTTCATCTGTATATTTAATGCTTGCTCCTGCTTCTATATTTAATATCATTATTCTTCTCCTCTATTTTGTTCTTTTTGGTTATTTACCGCACCCATATTTCAGGGTGCGGTATAAAATCATAATTAGAGCACAGACCTTCTCACAGGTCTTCTTCCAGCAACCATTTTTACTTCGTTATAAAGCCTGTCTGTGACATTCTTATATATTTCCTCTGAATCTTTCTTAAACTCTTTACTAAAACTCTTATCAACACTGCCTTCTACATTAATCATGTTATCATAATGTATATTTACTACCGGCTGAATATCCTTATTCTTTACATATTCAGGAACATTCTGGTTAGGATTTAGCATAACTGAAAACTGTCTGTTCACAAGTTCAAACATATTCTGGTCATTCACCTTAAATACCCTTTCAGGATTCATCAGCTCTGACCCATATTTCTCAAAGAGTTCAGCGGCTTTTATCATGTTTTGTTTGATTATCAGGTTAACATCCTCTGTATCGTCGTTGATGCTTTTGGTGGAATCATTACTGCTTCCTGTTGGCGTAACATTAATTGAAGGAGCAGTATTACCTGATTTGCCGTTTGCAGTTCCCTTTGGTGTCAGGTCTATATCTGTACCGCCAGTTATCGTGCCTGTGCCGCTGTATAGGTCTCTAATCTTGTCCAATGTGCCATTAACACTGTCACCGACTGTCTGGTAAAGCTCTTTTGCATCGCCCATCAGCTTATTGTGTTCCTCGAAGATTTCTGCAAGAGATTTGGTGGAATTATCAAGCGCTTCCTCAAGAGATGCAGCAAATTCATCCAGCGCATCGATCTGTAAGTTATAAGTATGCTCGTCCTTTGTTTCCTGTAAGGAATCTTCTTTTTCTTCAAGTTCAGCTTTTAGCTGTGCAAGTTTCGCCTTTGTTGCTGCATCCATTGCACCTGAAAGATTTTCAATTGCGGCGATCTGCGCTTTGATACTGTCGATTTCTTTCTGACTGTTCTTTAAGGTCTTATTGTAATCGTAGTATTCTTTCTTTTTCTGCAATGCCTTCTTGCGCGCGTCTATGATTTTATTCAGGTTGTCAAGCTCTTCCTGCGCACTGCGTTTCATGAGTTCAATGATGCTGTTTTCAAGAGTTGCGGATTCGCCCAGTGTATTGTAATAATTCTGGATGGCATTGTTCAGATCTTCCATGTAAGCCTTGTCAGAAGCATACGTGTCCTTGTTGTTTTGGATCTCATTGTACAAGTCCAGATAAGCGTCTGCCTTTTTATGCGCATCTTCAAGCTGTGATACGAGAAGCGCGATTTTTGCCTGTCCATATTCTGAAAGTTCTCCATTGTCATACAGCCAGTCATCCTGTATCAATTCAGTAATGGAAGAGAGGATTCCCTTTGCCGTGTCAAGTTCATTTACCGCATTGGTGATATTCTCAAACTTTGCGTTTCTCAGCGCGTCATTTACATTCTGTATCTCTGCTGCAGTGCCGATCAGCTCCTGTTTTGCTGAGGCGAAATCTTTTTCCCATTCCTCTGCCCACTGGTCTGCAAATTCTCCCCAGTTATCAGCATCAACAGCACGTTCATTCAATAAATCAAGCACGGACTGTAACTTGTCAGCCATTGCAGTGTCGCCGCTCTGGCGGTAGCTTTCGAGTGCTTTACTGAACACGTCCATGGAAGCTTCAAAATCGTTTGTGTCGAGTGCATCAAGGAGCTGTTTATACTCATTCATTTCAGAGAGGGTTGTGTTGTACTTTTCCTGCAAGGTGTCAAGATAAGAACCATATGTCTCAACCTTTGTCCTGATGGCATTTTCGTCTAAGTCTGTGAGCAGTTTTGTGAGCTTGTCACCGCTGAATGTGTCGTACAGTGATACAAGTTCCTTGTAATAACCGATAAAGCTGTCAAGGTATTCAAGCTGTGCTTTGAGGGTGGTCAGGTTGTATTCTGCGATCTGTTTTGCAAGTTTGTACAGATTGGCATGATATTCATTGATATCAGCCTCGGCATCTGACACATTCTCCTCGTAGGTCTTTTTGAGCTGTTCAAGGTCGTCCTCCATCTGGCTTAACAGGTCGTTAATCTGTGTCTGTTTTTCATTGTTCCATGCTTCGAGCTGCGCTTTGTAGGTGTCATATTTCTTTGCTTCATTTGCAGACAGTTTCCCCCCGTTGTCAAGCTTCTGCTGTAATTTATACCATGACTCCCATGTTTTCATGTACTCGGAAATGTTTGTCCCCATCGCGCCTTTCTGGATGGCTTCAAGCTCTGCATTGTACTTGTCAAGCTGTGCCTGTTCTGATTTTGAGAGTCCTTTTGTATCTTTTTTCTGTTCAAGCTTCTGTGCTTTTGCAAGTAAATTCTGATACTGCTGTGTGCTTTTGGCTTCGTCATTGATGCTGTCAATCTGACTGTTGTAGCTCTCATAGATGCCTTCTGCGGATTCCTCGTAGGTCTTTTCAATCTGTTCAAGCTTGTCACCGGGGTCAAGCGCCTGTGCAAGATCATCATTTAATTTTTCAAGCGCATCCGCTTTCTCTTTTGAGTAGTTTTCAAGCTGGTCTGTGTAAGTATTGTATTTTTTCCACTCATTTACAGAGAGATTTTTACCCTTATCAAGTTTATCCTGTAGTTTTTTCCATGCAAGGTATATTTTATTGTACTCTGCAATATTTGCGGCAGTGGCATTCTCGTCAAGGGACTCTTTCTGTGCATAATAAGCTTCAAGCTGTGACTGTAACTTGTCGTATTTCTTTTTCTGACTCTTTGAGAGATTGTCATATCCTTTATTGTCAAGTGCTGCAAGCTGTCCCTTTACTTTTTCAATGCTGTCAAGGAGGTTCTGGTAGGTTGCAGAATTTTCAAGACTACCCTGTACGTCTGAAATCTGCTCCTTTATCTTGTCCGCTTCGGTCTGTTTCGGTGCAGTCCCGT
>CAMWJQ010000291.1 GCA_947174615.1 uncultured Lachnospiraceae bacterium | reverse complement strand
ATACGGCATAGGCCTCTGATGCTTCCTTGAATTTCTTCTCAGCCTCAGCATCCCCCGGATTCATATCTGGGTGATATTTCTTGGCAAGCTGTCTGTATGCTTTTTTGATACTGGCATCGTCTGCGCCACGCTCAACGCCTAACACCTCATAATAATCTCTCTTCTGCTCCGCCATGTTCATCCATGCCTTTCTTTCTAAACAATAAAATCTGAATCGTTTCATACAAAGAACACCGAACTTTGGTGTTCTTTGTATGAAACATCATTTTTTATACTTCTCTGTAGTCTCCGTCAACAACATCATCCGCCGCGCCTGCATCCTGCGTCTGCTCAGCGCCGCCCATGTTGCCCATATCCGGACCTGCTGCGCCTGCCGCACCCTGCATATTCTCATACATCTTTGTAAACAGGTTTTGTGCTTTGGACATCAGCGCTTCCTGCTTGCCCTTGAGCTCTGCAACCTGATCTTCTGTCATCTCGACATCCTTGGTGCTCTCGAGCAATGCCTTCAGATCATTCAAATCTGTCTCCAATGCCGATTTCTCAGATGCATCAATCTTATCTCCAACTTCACTCAATGCTTTCTCTGTCTGGAATACAAACGAATCTGCATCATTTCTGGCATCAATTGCTTCCTTGCGCTTCTTATCCTGCGCCTCGTACTCCGCTGCCTCCTTAACTGCCTTCTCGATATCCTCATCAGACATATTCGATCCTGCCGTGATGGTGATATGCTGCTCTTTTCCTGTTCCCAGATCCTTTGCAGACACATTTACGATACCGTTCGCGTCGATATCAAATGTAACCTCAATCTGCGGAACACCGCGTCTAGCTGGCGGAATGCCATCGAGTCTGAACTGTCCGAGCGATTTGTTGTCCTTTGCAAACTGACGCTCGCCCTGTACGACATTGATATCCACAGCGGTCTGATTATCCGCAGCCGTTGAGAAGATCTGACTTTTCTTCGTTGGAATCGTTGTATTTCTCTCAATTAACTTTGTCGCAACACCGCCCATTGTCTCGATGGAAAGAGAGAGGGGTGTGACATCCAGCAGAAGAATCTCACCTGCGCCTGCATCTCCTGCAAGCTTGCCGCCCTGAATCGAAGCGCCGATTGCCACGCACTCGTCCGGATTCAGCGATTTGCTCGGCTCCTTGCCTGTCAACTGTTTTACTTTATCCTGAACTGCCGGAATACGTGTGGAACCGCCCACCAGCAATACCTGCCCAATCTCGGAAGCAGTCAGTCCTGCGTCTTTCAAAGCATTCTGCACAGGAATCGCTGTCCGCTCTACCAAGTCATTTGTCAGCTCGTCAAATTTTGCTCTGGTCAGATTCATATCAAAATGAAGCGGTCCATTTGCATTCATGCTGATAAACGGCAGATTGATATTGGTTGTCGTCGCAGAAGAAAGCTCTTTCTTTGCCTTTTCAGCCGCTTCCTTCAGACGCTGCATTGCCATCTTATCACTGGAGAGATCAACGCTGTTCTGCGCCTTGAACTCGCCCACCATCCAATCAATTAATTTATTATCAAAATCATCACCGCCGAGATGTGTGTCACCGTTTGTCGCAAGACCCTCGATAACGCCATCTCCAATTTCGATAATGGAAACATCAAATGTACCGCCGCCAAGGTCATATACTAAAATCTTCTGCTCCTTCTCATTGTCAAGTCCATAAGCCAGGGCTGCCGCTGTCGGCTCGTTGATAATACGCTTCACATCAAGACCTGCAATCTTGCCTGCATCCTTGGTCGCCTGACGCTGTGCATCGTTAAAATATGCCGGTACAGTGATAACTGCCTCTGATACCTTCTCGCCCAGATAGCTCTCCGCATCTGCCTTTAATTTCTGAAGAATCATCGCTGAAATCTGCTGAGGAGAATACTTCTTGTCGTCGATCGTCCTGCCGTTGTCTGTACCCATATCTCTCTTGATAGATGCGATGGTTTTCTCAGCGTTTGTCACTGCCTGACGCTTTGCCGGCTCTCCGACAAGCCGCTCACCTGTCTTTGTGAACGCCACGACGGATGGTGTCGTTCTTGCTCCCTCTGTATTTGCGATAACGGTGGGTTTGCCACCTTCCATAACTGCCACACAGCTGTTTGTTGTACCTAAGTCAATACCAATAATCTTACTCATGCTTTTTTCCTCCTAACTTATCTATGAAATCATATTTATTATACTTTGCATCGCTCTATTGAACTACCGCAACCATACTGTGCCTCACGACACTGTCTCGGTATGTGTATCCCTTTTGAAGCTCCTGTGCAATCATTCCGGATTCATACTCCTTGCTCTCCACCTGCATCACTGCATTGTGCAGTTCCGGATTAAACTCACAGCCTACCGCCTCGATCGGTTTTACTTCAAGCTTTTCTAACTCTGTGATCAACTGCTTGTAAACCATGTTCATTCCCTCTGCAAAGGGCTGCTTCATCTCCTCCTCAGAAAGCGCCGCAAGTCCTCGCTCGAAGTTATCCACAACCGGTAAGATTTTCTCTACAACACTCTTTGCACCAGTCTCAAACATCGCAGCTTTCTCTTTCTCAGAGCGCTTTCTAAAATTGTCAAACTCTGCCATCTGCCGCTTTACCCGATCTTCAAGCTCATCAACCTTCTCTTGAAGTTTGTTTGCTTTTTCTTTCTTTTCCTTTCCCAAAAAGGACTTCTTTTTTGGTTTTTCCTCGGCTGTCTCAACCTCGGAGGCAGGCTCCTCTTCTGAGGCTGCATCCAAATTCATGTCCTCTGACTCTTGCTCATTTAAATCTGCTTCATTTTCATTGTCTGGTGTTACATCCTCATTAGTCTGTTCCTCTAATTCCTTTTCTTCCACAACCACATGTTTCCTTTCTCTCAAAATATTGTATTATTATGAATCCTCTTTATTATCATTTCCATCATCATTTCCTGTAGGACACTGCCGATCTTCTATGACGAAGTCCTGCCATCCTCTTTTTTATAGATGGTATCAAGCTGGCTCTTTAACGTCTTCAATGTACTGATGACCTTGTCATAATCCATACGCCGCGGACCAATAATACCGATCGTTCCTTTCATACCCTCCTCAAGCTCATATGTCGCTGTCACGACGCTGCAGTCTTTCATGGTCTTGACCGGCGTCTCATTGCCGATATAAACCTGTATGCCTGTTCCAGTCTCATCCGTGAGCGTATCCTGCACCAGCTCACTGAGAAGCTGTTTCTCCTCAAAAGTGGTAATCAGTTCACTCGCCCTCTGGTTATCGGCAAGCTCTGGATATTTGAAGATATTGTTCGCACCGCTTGTATAAATCTCAACGTGCTCGCCGTCCTTGATGACCGCCGCCACAGCATCCATCACCTCCGAGATAATCCCTGCATGGATGCCAGCCTGCTGCTTGAGGTTTGAGATCATTGCAAGATTGATCTCCTCGATCGGAAGTCCGTTCAAATTTGTGTTTAACAAAATATTGAGCTTTAGAAGCGCCTCATCATCGAGCATCTGCTCCACAGAAATCATTTCATTTTTAATGACGTTCCCCTCAACAACAATCGTTGTCAACAGCTGCCTCGCATCCACTCTGGAAAGCTGTATAAATTTCAGCTTGTTTCCTCTGACCTGCGGCGCTGATATCATGGTAGCATAGTTCGTGTTCGCGGCAAGCATCTTTGCCATCTGCTTGAGTACTGCCTCCATCTTATCCTCGCGGTCAAGAAGCATTTTCTGAAGTTCCTTTACTTCCTGCGTCGCCTGACTAAGCTGCTCCTCCTTCTCAATCATCATCTGGTCCACATAGAGGCGATAGCCTTTATCGGAGGGAATACGCCCTGCCGAAGTGTGCGGCTGTATGATGTATCCCAGTTCCTCAAGATCCGACATCTCATTGCGGATTGTAGCAGAGCTTAGATTTAAGTCCGTATACTTGGAAATGGTCCTGCTTCCTACCGGCTCTCCCGTCTCAAGATAATTGCGGATAATCGCCTGCAAAATCTTTCGCTTTCGCTCGTCTAAATCCAACCTGCCACGCTCCCTTCTATCTTTATAGTATGCTGTCATTTATTTTTTGTTAGCACTCATTATAGTGGAGTGCTAATATTTACATATACTAACTTACTACTTTCAGTTTTTATTGTCAACAATCTTTTTCATTTTATTTATTAATAAATTATAAAAAGCACCCGAAAAGGGTACTTTTTCACTGTCGCTGATATCGTTTAATTCCCCGCGCTCTCATACACCTGCGTCCCACGGTGAAACAAGGCATACGCAATCCACCAAAACACGAATGCGATACCGCACTCGATCCCAACCACGCCTGCTGATGCGTCCGTTTTCATAAAAAAGCTTGCAGGCAGATACGCCACAAACGCAAACGGGATCACCCATGTAATCAAAAACCGTACCCCCTTCGAATAAATCTCTGTTGGGTATTTGGCAAAATTCGCCATATCATAGGCAATCTGCAAAAACGGTCCGCTCACTTTCAGCCAGAAAGCCAGCGATGCGAAGAACAATTTGATGGATGTGTAAATCAGCGCTCCCGCAAAGATGGACACAAAAAACAGCGCAATATGCAATCCATCCACAATCACAATTCCTTTTGCCAGAGAGCGCACGACAAGAATCGTGCCAATCAGCAGCTCTCCGAGCGCGTCGGGCTGCAGCTTCTCCGCGATGACCTGAAAAAAGATATTCATCGGACGCAGCATATAGCGGTCAAAATCCCCGTTGATGACCAAACGGTATGCCACAAGCCAGATATTGTCCGTAAACAGATGGTCAATCCCCCGCGGAATCTGTGCAAAACCATAAATAAAAATCAACTGGTCAAGCGTCCATCCCTGCAAGTTCGGAATCTGCTGGAACACCAGATATAAAAAAGCAATTCCCATAACCTGTGTAAAGAAAAAACCGAGCAGTCCAATCAGGAAATCAACCCTCGACTGCATGATTGTTTTTAAAAACTGCGTCACCAGAACCCTGTACAGCCGCAGATATCGTTTTACTGTATGCATATTACCCCCCTAGTACAATCAACCGTTTTGTCACCTGCCGCCAGATCAGGCTCCCTAACACATACAAAAGCACCACCCACGCCGCCTGCCGCAGCATCATAAACGCAAGTGTCTCGCCAGTATATTTTCCCAGATAAATCATGACCGGTGTATACACCATAGATGAAAACGGCAGAAATTCAAATACCCTCTGCATCGCGGCAGGAAAAAAACTAATCGGAATCAACTGACCTGTCAGGAAACTCAAAAGCGCCTCCTTTGCCATCCGCATTCCAAAGATATAGGTTGTAAAAAAGGCAAGCATCCCAAAACAGAAGTCAAACAGCACATAGATCAAAAAACTCATGACACAACTGAGCAGATACAGAAGAATCCCCGCAGCCGTCACAGGCGCAAGCCCCAGTACCTTTATTTTGTAGATTTCCAGCCCAATCCAGATAAAGACGGACGGAACCAGAAATCGGTAGATCATATTTCCTGAAGCCATCGCAATCAAACTCAGACGGTAGTCAATCGGCTTGATTAAGTTCATCGCAACCGTCCCCTTTACCACATC
>CAMWJQ010000290.1 GCA_947174615.1 uncultured Lachnospiraceae bacterium | reverse complement strand
TCTCACTGTTTGCGCGCTGCAAACTCCTGATATCCTCATTTACAGGATCGGGAAGGTCCACTTGATTCATTTCCTCCCGGCACAGACGCTGGTTGTTGCGCCGCACGATTCGTCCAGGCACTCCCACAACGGTACAGTTTGGCGGTACCTCCTCAATCACAACACTGCCTGCCCCGATCTTGGAATTTTCACCGATTCGAAAAGAGCCTATAATCTTGGCGCCGGCACTGATCATCACATTATCGCCGATTGTCGGGTGGCGTTTCCCGTGTTCCTTGCCTGTACCGCCCAGCGTAACCCCCTGATAGAGTGTCACATTGTTGCCGACGACCGCAGTTTCACCGATAATGACACCATTCCCATGATCTATAAAAAAGTTTTCACCAATCTCCGCGCCGGGATGAATCTCGATACCAGTCTTTCTGACTGCACGCTGGGATATCCACCTTGCGAGGAAATAGTGTCCGCTCTTGTACAGCTTATGTGCCACCCGGTAATGCATCATTACCTTAAAGCTGGGGTACAGAAACACTTCCATATTTGAGTGGATCGCCGGGTCGCGCTCCCTGATGACTCTTATTTCATTTCTCACGTTTTTCATAAATCCCATTTTGTGCCTCCGTTGAGACTGTCTCTGCTTCTTTTTATACTATATTATTCAGGATGCACTTCGGTGTTCAGTGCAGCTTATTCAAAGTGTATGGCAGTGTTCAGTGCGATTTCCATCATCTGTGTAAAAGAATTCTGGCGCTCCTCAGCGGTCGTCGCCTCACCTGTCACAAGACTGTCTGAGACTGTGAACATTGCAAGCGCATTTTTCCCGCATCTCGCCGCATTCATGTACAGCGCAGCAGCCTCCATCTCCACACAGAGAACACCCATCTTCTGCCAGCCCTCGTTGGCTGCTTTGTTGTCATCATAAAAAGTATCCGACGACAGGATATTTCCCACATGATAACGTGCGCCGAGCAGTTCTGCCTGTGCGATCGCTTCCTTTAACAGTCCATAGCTTGCGATCGGGGCAAAGGTGCCGCCAAGACTATACTGGTTGGCATAGTTTGAATTGGTGCAGGCGCCCATGCCAAACACGATATCACGCACTTTCACATGCTCCTGCATCGCGCCAGTCGAGCCAATGCGCATAATATTCTCCACATTGAAAAAGTGAAACAGCTCATAGGAATAAATGCCGATCGTCGGCATCCCCATGCCGCTTGCCATCACGCTGACCCGCGTGCCTTTGTAGGTTCCTGTATATCCCTGTATACCCCTGATATTGTTGACCAAAACCGCATTTTCAAGAAAATTTTCTGCAATAAACTTGGACCTCAATGGATCTCCCGGCATCAGTACTGTCTTTGCAAAAGCATCTTTGTCCGCATTGATATGCGGTGTTGTAACAAGTGACATATGCGTTCCCTCCTTTTCCTCTATTCATAAATCGAAATTATCTATACCAATCGTTCATCCTAATAGGACCGGACAGATATATACTATCAAATTTCACATTCCGTTTCAACTGGATATACTCAAAAATAAATGCCGTAAATTCGCCGATTGTCGCCGTAACCTCCGGACGCATGGAGGAATCCTGCCCGTCATCAAACTGTTCCACGCGCTCCATATGACTGCCATCCCCATCAATGTACCATCGAAACAACCCATCATTCTCTGCAATCACCGGGTCGGTAATGCGGATGGCGATTGTAATCTTACCATTTCCGGCAATATGCCCCAGCATTTCAGACATATTTGTGATTCTTGCCATGACTGCCGGGCACTTGTGTTCCCTCACACAAAAATACCGCTCACGGTCGGCATCCTCCTCAAAAACCACCTCCTGAATACCGGGCATAGCTGTTCCGCTGTACGCAAAACAGCCCTTTCTCACCCCATCCTTCACAATCTGAAACAAATCTCCGCCGTCTTTTTGCAGTTCCTGTTGGAAACATTCATAATACGCCGCACTTCTGATCACAAACAACCCGTAATTTCTACAGAGCTTTGCATTGACAAAATGTGCCAGCGAGAGCAGATCTTTTGTTCTGACCACCTCAAGCGTACGATTCGATTCATCTAACACAACAGACTCTCCTCCTGCTGCACGCCTTAACATTTCCTCAGAAATCCGCTTTGTATTCAGTTCGTAGCGCGGTCGATCATAGATATAATGAAATCCGAAATGTCTGAAAAAGTCGGCTGCAAACGCCGTTTTGCCCATCTCCACAAGGCAGAGCGGCACCCGCATCTGATTCTGGTACTCGAGCGCACCTGATATCAGCCGTCTCATAAACCCCTTCCTGCGATACGCTTCCCGTGTGGATGCCGCACTGATACAGTCCATCCCAACACGCTCAATATCCGCCATACACGGAAGACGCCCTGCTCCCGTGATTGGCGGATTTCTGCGCATCGCAGCAATACAGGGAGTGAGCTGCAGCATTGATTGTACTTCATCGTTCTGAATTTCAAACACGACGTGATTGTCATGATCTGACTGCAGGATCTCGATGTTATATGCCGTCTCGATCCTGCCAATCACCGCTCGTCTAACTTCCTGTTCTCCGATTATCTGATCTATACTCAACGCCAACTGTACCTCTTTTCATATCAGTGTTTTACAGCACTGCATCCCGGACAGCCCTCACAGGAACGCACGGACGCTTCCGAAGACGCCTCCATCGTCGCCATCTCCCTCGGACTTGTAAGCATACATACTGCCTGGGCGGAAATACCTTTTCCCTCCCCTGTAAAACCCAATCCTTCCTCCGTCGTCGCCTTCACACTGACCTGTTCTATACTGATACCCAGTGCCCCAGCGATATTCTCACGCATCTGGTCAATATAGGGACGCATCTTCGGCGCCTGTGCGATGATCGTCGCATCAATATTTTCGATGTAAAACATATTTTCCTCTAACAGCTTCCCGACCTTCTCAAGCAGTACCACGCTTGAAATTCCCTTGTAAGCCCGGTCTGTGTCCGGAAAATGCTTTCCGATATCGCCGAGCGCAGCCGCGCCCAGCAGCGCATCCGCGATTGCATGAAGCAGCACATCCGCATCCGAATGTCCCAAAAGTCCCAGTTCATATGGTATCGTCACACCGCCCAGAACCAGCGCCCTGTCTGCCACCAGGCGGTGCACATCGTATCCCATTCCTATTCTCATGCCAGTCTCCTAATCCCAGTCTGTTTGTTCTATATTTTTATCTCGCAGGAATGATCAGCCTGTCAAAACCATCAAGAAGCTCCAGAACAATATCAAAGAGTCTGTCGCAGTCCCCGGCTCTGACGCCCTCAATATTGAGCGGCATCTGAGGATCGTGCAGCGACATACGTAGCAGCAGCCAGCCCTTCACCTCATCCGTGTCAAAGGTGATGCGGATGCCCTCGTATGAGTTTGGCACAATATGGTATCCCCTCTCCTTTGCCCTCTTCTCAAAAGTATTCAGCGCATCCTTGCCATATGTCTTAAAATCATCACCCTGTATCTTGAAACGGTACTCCCTCTCCTCAAAGCCCTTCTCAAGCTTTTCAATAAATGAGGCGAGCGCCTTATTCTCCTTTGCTGCCTTTGCCAGCGCAATCAAAAGTTTCACTGCCATATAGGCACCGTCGTCGAGGAAATAATTCTCGCTGAGCGCTCCATGTCCTGAGGTCTCGATGGCAAGCGGTGATACGACGCCCTCCTGATTCAGACGGATAGACTCATTGATGACATTCTTATATCCTCTCATATAGCGGTGATGTTTCATGCCGATGCCTTCTATAAAACGAGTCAGTCTGTCGCTGGTAACGGAGTCTGTCACGATCGTTCCGCCGGGGTAATCCTCTGCGATAATCGCTGACATCATGGCAATTATTGCATCGCGATTTACCTCGTCACCATTTGGAAGCACCGCTGACATCCTGTCCACATCCGTGTCAAAGATGATGCCAAGATCTGCCTTGTTCGTGAGCACTGCCTGACGAATTGCCTCCATTGCCTCCTTATTTTCAGGATTCGGTATATGGTTGGGGAAATGCCCATCCGGCTCCAAAAACTGACTGCCCGATGTGTCTGCTCCCAGCGGATTTAACACCTTTTCCACAAAAAAGCCGCCTGCGCCATTTCCTGTATCCACAACGATATGCAGTCCCGCAAGCGGTTTGTCATACTCCACAGCACGGATGCTCTTCTTTATCTTTTCCTGCAAAAATCCACAATATACAGAAATGGAATCAACTTTTTCCACACCAGACAAATCTGCATCCGCAACTGCAAGCCCTGAGGCGATCTCAAGAATCCTTGTGATGTCATCATGCTCTAAACCGCCGTCCCTGTCAAAAAATTTGTAACCATTCCTGTTAAATGGCAGATGGCTCGCTGTGATCATAATCGCCCCGTCAAACGCAAACTCCTCAAACACCGTCGTCATAAACATTGAGGGCGTTGAGACAAGCCCACAGTCATACACCTTTGCCCCGGCTGCCACAATTCCCTTCGCCGCTGCCGCAAACAGACTGTCCGCTGTAATCCTTGAATCATGTCCAATTCCAATGCGAAGTGCATCTGGTCTCTTGCCCTTTTTATCCGCAAGCCAGCTGACAAAGCCGCCGCCGATTAAGTTTCCTGCCTCCTCGGTAAGATTCACTGCTTCCCCTGCGATTCCCTCACACGCAATCCCGCGTATATCACTCCCATTTTGTAGTTTCATCAAATCAGCCATCTCGTTTTCCTCCATGTTATCCTATACAATTTTTCATCGCATCTGCCATGCTGTCCGCATCGCTTTACAGTTTCCAATATATCACAAATTAGATAAAAAAGGAAGTTGTCCTTTGTGAATAGCAGCACAAATTTCACAAATACTATAACATTATGAAAAGGAAAAGAAACATACACCCATTTGACTACTACGCACTGCTTTTTTTCACAACTGCATTTGCCGGCTGGCTCTGGGAGGTCCTGCTCTACCTCATCACAGATCATGCTTTTGTCAACAGGGGCGTCTACCGTGGTCCCTATCTGCCCATCTACGGCATCGGCTGTGTACTCCTAATCCTGCTGTTTCACCGACTGCGGCGGCGGCCCGTGCTGGTTTTTATGTGTTCCGGTGTCGTGTGCTCGGCACTGGAATATGCATCCGGTGTCTGGCTCGAACAAAAGTGGGGTGTCCGCTGGTGGGATTACAGCGGGCATTTTGGGAATCTTGACGGACAGATCTGTATTGCGGGCAGCATTGGGTTTGGACTTGGCGGCGCTCTGCTCATCTGCGTCTTCCAGCCTGTTTTCAACAGAATTTACCACCGTATGACCATCGGACTGCGCATGACGCTGTGTATTCTGTTTCTGCTGATCTTTATTGCAGACGCCGCTTACGCTGCCATGGCGCCCAACACCGGGAGCAACATTACTGTTCGCTCCGTCTCAGCAAGAGATAAAAGTCCATGTCTGAACAACAGTAATATAAATAGTTCGCCCCGCCTGTTCATAAGATATATAGTATTTTATTTTTGCGTCAGATACTTTACAATGATACTGTCAAAACATTTATTAACTTCAAATTATAAATTCTACAATGATAAAC
>CAMWJQ010000289.1 GCA_947174615.1 uncultured Lachnospiraceae bacterium | reverse complement strand
TTATAATATATTGTCATATGCACAAAGTATCTCCTTTCTTTAATTTTAATAACATTGATTACCAAGTAATCAAAGGTAATCAAACTAAAACTCTCATAAACCTTGATTTTACTGAATTTTTACACCCGAGGAGGCGGGTTCGACTCCCGTATCCTGCTTTTTTTATTTATTGTTTTACTTCTTGCTCGATTCCTCCTGAAGCCTGTCAAACTCTGCCATGCACTCATCAACAGCAGCGCCATTCAACAGCTTCCGCACAATAATACAGGTATTCCCCCACTGCTCAAGTTTCATGCCTGCATTGGAACCAAGAACATAAATATTCTCATCGATTTTATCCTTTAATGGTTTTAATGCGGGGATACAATCCACTGATACATTCTTGGAAGGAGAAATTACTTTGTTTGTTTCTGTATAGATTTGGAGCGCCTCGTCAGAAGTCATGATATCAAGCAGCTTCATCGCATTCTCTGCGTGCTCTGCGTTGATTCCAACGGCAATTCCTGTCATTGGTATGACTGGCATCTGCCCCCTGCTACTTGGAAATCCAATGACCAGCATATTAAAATCTGGGCTTCCGTACGCAGTCTCTGTGTTTGCCGCCCCCCAGTACGCCATGACAATCGGTGTCTTTCCTGCCAGAAAATCTGCCCCCTCACCTTCGATTGCCTCACTCACATATGCCTTTTGCGCATCAATATACCCACAGTCAATCATTTCCTGCAAAAACTCAAAACCGGGGCGCATATAATCACTGTATTTCTTTTCCCCGCTGTTGAGCGCCTCGATTTCCGCCTTGGTATTCCCGCCATTATACAAATCTGCATATGCCTGTGCCAGTACAAAAGTCTCCAACCACCAGCGGTTTGCGCCGACAGGCGTCTCAATTCCATTCTCCTTAAATACACGGCAGCACTCCAAAAACTCCTCAGGCGTCTCTGGCAGTTCTAAATGATACTGATCAAACAAATCCTTGTTGATAAATAATCCGTACGCGACAACCTCCTGCGGAATCGCTACGAGCTTTCCATCAACCATGTTTGCGGTTTTCACCACATCGCGCAGATTCTTCACGCTGTCAAGCCCTGATAAATCCATCAGCTTTCCTTCTTCTGCAAGCTTCTGAATCGTATCCGGATTTAGCAGATACAAATCATCCATATCATTGCGCGCCCTATCAAGTGCAACATCATCATAGGTTTTATCCTGATAGTCCTCCGCAGTATATGTAATATAGTTCACTGTCACCCCAAGTTTTTCCTCTGCCATCGTGACAGTCTTTTCAGACGCACTCCTTGCCACGTTTTCAACATCAGGCTTTGTCTTCTCCATCGGGCTGTACAATGTCACAACGCTCTCATTCTCTTTCTCAAATGTTATCACATTGCCGTCTGAATACCTGTCTCCACCGCAGGCTGCCAATGATACCACTGCTACTCCTATAACACAAAATATTGCTATCTTTCTCATATTTTTGATACTTCCTTTCGAGGCACATACTGGTTTATAACTTTCTTTAAGAGCTCCACATCAATTGGCTTTGCCAGATGAACATTCATTCCTGCATCCAAAGCTTCTTTCTCATCTTCCGCAAAAGCATTTGCTGTCATCGCAATAATGGGAATATCCCTTGCATCTCTTCGTTCTAATGCCCTGATAGCTCTTGTCGCATCATATCCATTCATCATAGGCATCTGAACATCCATTAAAATAGCATCAAACTTTTTCTCCGCAGCATGTGTAAAGCACTCCACTGCCAGCAGTCCATTTTCGACAATTTCACATTCTGCGCCCTCCATCGACAAGATTTCTCTCAGAATTTCCGCATTGATCTCATTGTCCTCCGCCGCGAGAAAATACATCCCCTTTAAACTATTTTCATCCGAAACAATTCTTGTGCTATCATTGGATTGTTCTGCCCTAATCTCCAGTATCTTTTCCTGAAAAGCACATACAAAAAATGGTTTTGTAAGCACTTTTGTATTTTTCATCAAAAGCGCCTCTTCTATCCCCACTGCATCACAATCAGCGAGAAACAAAATCGGGATTGTCTCTGGCACAAGCGCCCGCATATCCTTCACTGTCTGTATTCCTTCCACATCTATAATATTCCAGTCGATCAGAATCATCTGATAGGTATCCTCAACTGGCATTTTCTCCTGTAATAACTGTATTGCTGCCTGTTCACCGGAAACAGTGTCTGCCGCTACACCTGTATCCGCCATGAGCATCTGAATATTTTCACAAATTGCCTCATCATTATCCACTATCAAAATCTGAGAAATTCCATTTTCCTTCCAGAACAGTTTGTGAGATTGTCCTTCTGGTATCCTAAGCTCTAATTCTACGCGAAATAAGGTTCCTTTATTCACTTCGCTTGACACATCAATCGTTCCACCCATCAGCTCTACGATATTTTTTGTGATCGCCATTCCAAGACCTGTGCCTTGCACCTTGTTTGTAGTACTATTCTCAGCCCTAGTAAACGCGTCAAATATAATTTTTAAGTACTCAGGAGTCATACCATACCCGTCATCCTGTACTTCGATTCGGATATGTTCAAACTGCGGAGATCGCTGTTTCCTCCCAATCATACGAAACCAGATATTTCCACCTTCTTGCGTGTACTTGACAGCATTGGAGAGAAGATTAATCAAAATCTGATTAATTCTCGTCTCATCTCCCATCAGATACTCATGTTTGACACCAGTCACTTCCACATGCAATTTCTGATTTCTCGCGTTTGCCATTGGTCGTATGATTGCATCCACGGAGGACACAAGATCATTCAGGGTAAATTCTTCTACCGTCAGCACAACCTTCCCGCTCTCAATCTTGGAAACATCTAAAATATCGTTGATCAGGCTGAGCAGGTGCTGACCGGAAGCCATAATTTTCTTTGTATATTCCCTCACTTTCTCCGGATTCTCTGCCTCCTTTGCAAGCAGCGTCGTAAACCCAATCACTGCGTTCATCGGTGTTCGGATATCATGAGACATATTCGAGAGAAATGTCGTCTTAGAGTTGCTTGCAATCTGTGCCGCCTGCAATGCCTCTGCGAGCTGTTTATTATGTATTTCGCGCTCTTTCTCCCGCTCCCTTCGAATCCTGTTCTGCTGCCTATGATTAAAATAATACAAGACACAGCACAGAAAAAATGCAACCAGCATCACAGCAACAACTATAAAAATATTTTGATTTACTGTCTTACCCTCCTGCTGAATCGCATCGATTGGCACATACCCAATCAGATAAATCGTACCATTATTCACAGACCACATATAGATCAACGATTTTTTCCCACGGATATCATGTTCAAACATGATATTTTTCCTGTTTTTCACACTTTGGGAAACTTCCTCCCGCAGACCTTCCTCCAAAATATCATTTGCCCTGAAAAAATCTTCCAGATTTAAATGCCCTGCACTGCGCTCTCCCATTCCTTTCGGTTTCAGCACCATCCGTTCACTTTCCGCATCCATAATATAGAGCATTGCCCTCTTATTATAAAATCCATTTGGCAGCAATTTATCTAACGAATCGTAGATATATTCCACATAAAGCCATGCAGTCTCTTTTCCATCACTTATCACAGGACACTTCATCGTGTATGCCCATGTTCCCATATAATTGATATAAGACTCTGACACTGCCACACCATTCACCATTCCCCCTGCGGAAAAATTCAATCCTTCCTCAGAGAACACTTCACCATTATTCGATATCCCTTCCCTCTTCCCCGCCTGTATCAAAGAGAGCTTCACCATCGTCTCACTTTTCTGATATGTGCGTATATACTCATCCTGATTTGCCACCAATGTAATCTCCTGCGCCATCAGTCTCTGAAATTCTGCTTCTTGATTTAAGACAGCCTCGATTGTACATTCGATCAAATCCAGACTCTCACTGAGGTTTTGGATTGCCGACGCCGACATCTCTACTGAAATCTTACGCGCCACAGAAAATACAACTGCTCCCAGTAACCCAAATACAACTAGAATGGAAAGAAGCAATGAAACACTCCCATCCATTCTACTTTTATTCTGTCTTTTTTTCATACGTTTTCTCCGTTTAACACCAAATAGAACTAAAAGTATCGCTGTATAATATTATACGCGATTCTGTGTTTTTGGTCAATAAATATTGCGGCTGGCGTTCAGACTGGCACCATTCGGGTTACTTTTCACACCCACGCCAAAGTAGTGGGAATCATGCGCCAAATTGATGCACTTTATCAATTTGTGTGCAAAATCTGTTATAATTCACACCTCAATAACTCATACGCTGATAAAAACTGGCGTTGGTGTGAATTGTAACCCATTCGGAAAAATGAAACATTTCCTATTATATAAAACTGCACACAAAAAACACTGCACGCGACACGCATTGAACGTCTTCTGTGCAGTGTAAGAACAGATGAAACGAAGTTATCCCTTTAGCCACGCATCTCTTTTGGTGACATAGAGCGCCTTGAAAATATCAATATCCTCCAAGGTTGTGATTTTAATATTCATGACAAAGCCCTAGTAAAATATCTTCCTATATTGGCAATAAACCCCAAAACATCCGCCTTCATTACATTCGGAAATGCAGTGAGCACAGGAGCTGTTTCGAAGCTCAAAACACCATTGAAATGTATTCTCTTTAGTCCCCTGATAAAGCCATCCCAATCCGTAGAAGTTTTGTTTTCACGACTTCTTGTAAAGGTGAATGGTATCTGATGCAAGTCGCCTACTCCATCATTATCATGGATATGAAGAACCTTCAGTCTATCACCAAGCGTGACAATGAAGTTTTCAAAATCAATTCCCACAAGGTTCGCGTGTCCTGTATCAAAACAGAATCCTAAAACCTCCGCACCATATTTTTGGTTTACGGCATCAATTCTTACCGCCGCCTTTTTGGCATCACAGCATGGTCCTTCCACAATATGATTTCCCAAACTCGTGTAAATATTTTCAATGCATATGGTAATTCCAAGCTCCTTTGCCAACGGTGCAAGGAACTCTATAAACTCCAACGTTTTCTGCCACTCCGCTTCCTCAGAGCCCAGGTAGTGTGCAAGCTTAAAGCCGTGGATGACAATATATGGACATTCAAGGAATGCACAGATTCTCATGCTTTTCGGAGCGACAATGTTTTTCAGATATTCGTTCAGTTCGTCACCACCATTTGGCACATAATTCGGGTATGGCATATGCATCTGATTTATCCTGATGCCTGCGGCTTTTGCCGCTTTCTTATGCGGTGTAAAAAACGCCTCAAGCCCGGCCTCTGATTTATCGAAAAAAGCATTGGTTTCAAATTTGTACAGAGATGAATTCAAAAGATACGAGTTCAGGCTGAAATCACAGCAGGAAAACCCTGCCCGCCGCAGCAGTTCAAATCCTTCCCGCGGGCATTCGTCCTTTATTACGTTTTTGGTCTGTACACCGATATCCATCACGTTCCTCCTGATTTAAATCTTATCACACTCATACCTCTCTCGCTGTCCAATCTGTCAAAATAGAATGACGGAATATATTCGTCATTGATCTACCCAACGTTTTCAATTCCCATCTCACGAAGCTGCGCTTCTATTTCCCGGTAA
>CAMWJQ010000288.1 GCA_947174615.1 uncultured Lachnospiraceae bacterium | reverse complement strand
CCAATTATCTGACCCATTACGGTGAGACAATGTGGGATGCTACGGAGGGCGCGGTGGAAATAGAACCGGAGAACACAGAGGTTTTTCAGGGCTTTCTTGAGATGTCCAATGCATCCGTTGTCAAGGAAATGGTAAACATGATAACGATTTCAAGACAGTATGAGTCAAATCAGAAGATGCTGACCACTTTTGACGATACACTTGAGAAGACAATGACGCTCAGCAAGGTGTAAGTAAAGTGCAATAGAAGCATAGCGTAGGAGGGAACGATACATGGTACGATCATTATGGACAGGTGCAACAGGTATGATTGCACAACAGTTAAATGTAGACAATATTTCCAATAATTTAGCCAATGTAAACACAACTGGATACAAGGCGGAGGTTATGGAATTTAAATCACTTTTATACCAGACAATACAGACAAAGACCACGACCGCGAACGGGGAGAATAAACCCATCGGTACAGAGGTAGGTCTGGGTGTGCGCAACAATGCAATCACAGCGATCTTTACGGACGGAAGCCTGCTAGAGACACCGGGTGCGTCGAATTTTGCGCTGAATGGACGCGGCTTCTTTGGGATTAGGGGCGCAGATGGAGAGACCTACTACACGCGAAACGGTAATTTTGTGTTTGCGGTGGGACCGGAGGGACTGACATTGGAGACAACAGACGGTCTGCCGGTGCTTGACTCGGAGGGAGAGCCGATCATTCTTGAGGATGATGATATTGTTGCCAGCAAGATTACAGTCGGCCGCAATGACAGTACGCTGTATTATCCGGATGAGAGAGGTGTACCGCAGAGTCTGGATATCCAGATCGGACTGTGGCAGTTTAACAATCCGGCAGGTTTGTACAGAGAGGGCGACAGCTTGTTCTCTGAGACCGCAGCAAGCGGCGAGCCGATGAATGAGGCAGAAAATGAAAATTTGACCAAAACGAAGATGATTCAAGGGTACTTGGAAGGCTCAAATGTACAAATTGCCGACGAGATGGTCAATCTGATCGTGGCACAGAGGGCGTATGAGGTGAATTCCAAAGTTATTACGACCTCAGATGAGATGCTTCAGCAGGCAAACCAACTGAAGAGATAAGCAGGAGGTAACGGGATATGGATATCGGTGGTGTAGGATCTACATATGCAGATTATATGATGACGAGTCAGGCTTCCAAGAACAAAGCAGATGCCTTGCAGAATAAGTTGTCAAACAGCAGCGACTCGGCGGATGAGAAGGAGCTGAAAGAGGCGTGCAAGGAGTTTGAGTCCTATTTTGTGGAGCAGGTCTTTAATTCAATGATGAAGACGGCGAAAGTTTTCTCGGATGATAAAGAAGATGGATATGCGTCGAAGATGGTAGACTATTTTAAGGATTTTGCGGTGCAGGAGCTGTGCAGTCAGGTGACGGATGGTGACGGACTTGGTCTGGCAAATACGCTGTATGAGCAGATGAAACGCAACTATGGCATCGGTGTAGTGCAGCCAGAGGAGCTTTTAGCGGAATAAACCGGAATAAACATAGAAAGGCAGCCGACCTTGTTTGAATGAACAGGTCGGCTTTTGTGTTATGGAGGAGCGGCATCTTGGAGAAACTAAAGGGGTTTGTAGAACATATTATATATAAGAATCCTGAGAATGGTTATGGGGTGATCAATCTCAAAGCAGAACAGCTGGAGATTACCTGCACCGGAACTTTTACAAATCTGGAAGAGGGGGAGAGCATTGAGGCTGAGGGAACCTATGTCGAACATGCGGTATATGGGACACAGTTCCGTGTGGAGCAGTTCTGTGTGACAGCGCCGGAGGACAAGGCTGCCATGGAGCGCTATCTTGGTTCTGGCGCCATCAAGGGGGTTGGTGCGGCGCTTGCAGCCCGCATTGTGCGGCATTTTGGGGATGATACATTTCGGATCATCGAGGAGGAGCCGCATCGTCTTGCGGAGGTCAAGGGAATCAGCAGCCGTAAGGCGCGTGAGATTGCAGAACAGGTTGAGGAGAAGAAGGATGCGAGGGACGCCATGATTTTTCTGCAGAACTATGGCATTTCAAATACGATGGCGCTTAGAATCTATAAACAGTACGGTATCAAGCTGTATAAGCTCATGCAGGAGAATCCGTATAAACTGGCGGAGGATATCACGGGAATTGGGTTTCGTATCGCAGATGAGATTGCATCGCGCATTGGGATTCACACAGATTCAGACTATAGGATTCGAAGCGGGCTGCTGTACACGCTGATTCAGGCAGGGACAGAGGGACATGTCTATCTGCCTGAGGAGCTTCTTCTGGAGAGGGCTGCCGGGCTGCTTGGATTGACGGCAGAGCAGATTGCGCCGCAGCTTGCAAATCTTGCGATAGATAAAAAACTTGTGATCAAGGAAGTGGAGTCTGTTCGATGCATCTATGGCATGAGCTATTACTATGCAGAGCTCAACTGTGCCAGAATGTTGTATGAGCTTCAGCAGGCGTTTGATGGGGCAGAGCGTTTTACAAAAGCTGAGCTGGAGCGTCTTGAGAACAAAATCCGGAAGATGGAGGATGCCAGCCAGATGCAGCTGGATACGTTACAGCGCAGAGCAGTGACAGAGGCGGTGCAGAATGGTATCTTTATCCTGTCGGGAGGACCTGGTACGGGTAAGACGACCACGATCAATATGATTATTCGTTTCTTTGAGCAGGAGGGCATGGACATTTTTCTGGCAGCGCCCACTGGGAGGGCAGCGAAGCGCATGACAGAAGCGACTGGATTTGAGGCAAAGACAATCCATCGGCTGTTAGAGCTCAACGGCAATATGTCAGATGACAGAGCAGCGGCAGTGCACTTTGAAAAGAATGAACTCAATCCGTTGGAGGCGGATGTGGTGATTATCGACGAGATGTCGATGGTGGATATTCATTTGTTTCAGGCATTGTTAAAGGCAGTTGCGCCGGGGACAAGGCTGGTGATGGTCGGAGACAGGAACCAGCTTCCCTCTGTCGGACCAGGGCAGGTGCTCAAAGACCTGATGGAGAGCGGCTGCATCGCTACCGTCGGGCTGTCGAAAATTTTCCGTCAGGCGGGAGAGAGTGATATTGTGGTCAATGCACACAATATCAATGAAGGGAAGCCGATCAAGCTTGATAACAAAAGCAGGGATTTTTTCTTTTTGGAGCGCGATAATGTCAATGTGATCTACAAGCATATGATACTGCTTATCACTGAAAAGCTGCCGAAGTACGTGCAATCGGGAATGTATGACATTCAGGTGCTCACCCCGATGCGCAAGGGTGCGCTTGGCGTGGAGACCCTCAACGGCATCCTGCAGCAGTATCTGAATCCGCCGACGCCGGAAAAGCTTGAGCTGGTACACGGTGACGGTATATTTCGCCTCGGCGATAAGGTGATGCAGATAAAAAATAACTATCAGCTTGAGTGGGAGATTCTCAGTAAATATGGGATTGTGGTGGATAGCGGACAGGGGGTATTTAACGGGGATGTGGGCATTATAAAAGAGATTAATGAGACGGCAAAGACCGTGGTGGTAGAATATGATGATCTCAGAAGGGTCACGTATGCCATGACTGGACTGGATGAGCTTGAGCTTGCCTATGCACTCACTATACACAAGTCGCAGGGCAGTGAATACCCGGCGGTAATCATGCCGCTGCTCACAGGACCCAAAATGCTTTTGAACCGCAATCTGCTCTACACGGGAGTTACAAGGGCGAAAAGCTGTGTGACAATACTAGGCAGCAAGGAGACGGTAAACCAGATGATTGCAAACGAGAGTGAACAGAAACGATATACAGGGTTAAGGGAAAGAATATGCGAGATTATGAAGCAGGATTTAGGCTGAGGGAGTCGCTGATCAATGTGGTCTTTCCGCGAAGGTGTCCTGTGTGTGATGCAATCGTACCGGCAGGGGAGGGACTGATTTGCAGAGCGTGTGTTTCAAAGCCGCAGTATATTACAGAGCCGCGGTGCAGGCGCTGCGGGAAGCAGCTCATGGGAGAAGAACGGGAGTTTTGCGTGGATTGTCTGCGGCGCAGGCATGTCTATGACTATGGTTATGCGCTCTATGATTACCAGAGCATGAAAAAAAGTATTTACCGTTTTAAATATGGCAGAAGATGCGAGTATGCAGCCTTTTATGCACAGGATCTTTACAGGCGGCTTTCTCAGGAGATCCGGCTGATGAATGCCGATGCGATGATTCCGGTGCCCGTCCACAGGTCGAGACTCAGACAGCGCGGGTACAATCAGGCAGAGCTTATCGCGGCAGAGCTGTCAAGGATTACAGGGATACCGATGTATGAGAAACTGGTAAAGCGAACCCGCAAAACAGCGCCGCAGAAGGAGCTTGCCCTGCAGGAAAGACAAAATAATTTGAAAAAGGCTTTCAATATTAGCACAAATGTTGTAAAATTAAATAAAACTATCCTTATAGACGATATTTATACGACGGGTAGTACCTTGGATGCTGTTGCTTTGGAGCTGAAGCGGCATGGAGTGAAGTCGGTTTATTTCATTGCACTCTGCATCGGAGAGGGAATGTAGGAATAAAATTTAAGTGGAGGGATTTCTATGAACGTAAGGAATTGCAGAAAATGTGGAAAACTTTTTAATCACATCATGGGCGTACCAATCTGTCCTGCCTGCCGGGAGAAGCTTGAGGAGAAGTTTCAGGAGGTAAAGAAATACATCCGTGAAAACCGCACAGCAGGCATCAAGGATGTTTCGGAAGCGTGCGAAATCGAGCCAAATCAGATTCAGCAGTGGATTCGGGAAGAACGATTAGAGTTTACGGCAGATTCCCCAGTGAAGATCCCATGTGAAAACTGTGGTGAGATGATCCGCTCTGGAAAGTACTGCGATAAGTGCAAGCGGGAGATGACCAACAATCTGTCTAGTGTTATGGAGAAGCCAAAGGCAGTCCATGCGGAGCCGAAAAAGACGCAGCCGTCAGGAAACAAGATGCGTTTCTTAGACAGATAAGAGACCTTGACTGAAAGTGCGCGAATAGAATTGCTGAAGGAAAAAGATTATGTTAAATGAAGAAAGAGTAAGACTGATGACTCGGATGGCATGTTATGAAGCCAAAGAGGGAAGAAGGAATGTTGCCATCGGAAATTATTTCCGAGGGGATTATATCGGCTTGCAGGTCATCAAGTCTGTGGTCAGTGCGACAATTGCGTATATTCTCATATTTGCAATGTTTATCTTATACGATTTTGAAGTGTTTATGGCGGACATCTACAAGATGGACCTGCTGGAGTTTGCAAAATCAGTGATTATTTATTATCTGATCTTTACAGTGGGGTATGCGGTTATTTCATATGGCGTTTATACCTATCGGTATACGAGGGCGAAAAAGAGCCTTAAAACATATTACAATAATCTCAAGAAGCTCGCCTACCTGTATGAGCGGGAGACGAAAAGATAGAGATTCGAAGTAAGGTTAGAGAGGAAATAATTATGACAGACCTTTTGGTTTTTAGGGAACAGTTGAAAAAGTTTTATAGTAAGTACGAGTTGTATCTCACACCTGTTTTTAAGTTTTTGCTGGCTTTGGTGACGCTGGTGATGATTAACAGCAGTATTGGCTATATGAGTG
>CAMWJQ010000287.1 GCA_947174615.1 uncultured Lachnospiraceae bacterium | reverse complement strand
CCCCATAGGCGCGAACTTAAGCAAAAAATGTACAAAAATCGGGATTCTGGATAGAAAATAGAATAAAAAACTCATTTGTCGCATGAAAAAAATTCACCATAACCGATCTTTTTCGTGTAAAATATTTTTAGAACAAAAATTTCACGAAAAGAGGGTTATGATGAATTTACAAAACGATTCTACCAAAATGAATCCACTTCTGCAAGAACATTTAAATATATGGGATAAAAAAATCCTTCCACATCTTCCGAAACAGCTGGATGACCTAGCAGCACAGACTGGTGCAGTCCAAAGGAAAAGAGGCATCCGTTCTGCGCGGGATCTGTTAAAAATACTGTTTTTGTATGCCTGTTCTGACTTTTCTTTCCGCATACTGGCAGCTGCTGCTTGTGCACTTGGAATTTCAGATGTTTCTGACACTGCATGGAGAAAACGTTTTTTGAAAGCTGTCCCATTTCTGCATGAAATTCTCCATAGGATGTTGTCCAGCCTTTTTACTCCATCTGACACGCTCTTTACAGAAGTAAAAAATGTGCTCCTGGTGGATGCCTCCATTGTCCGCCAGCAGGGAGCCGACGAAAACCAGCAGCGGATTCATCTCTGTTACAGCCTCAACCAGAACAGGATCAAACAGGTGAAAGTCACAGATCACCATACAGCAGAATCCCTCACTCATTTTTCAATGGGGAAAGGAGACCTGATCATGGCTGATGCAGGATATGGAACTGCGCGCAATTACATTTATGCGCAGGAGCAGCAGGCAGATGTAATCCTGCGGATCACGCCCAGAAATTTCTGCCTGTATGATGCAGATGGGGAAAAAATATCTTTGGTGTCCCTGCTGAAAAAGGCGGAAAGACAGAATCAGGAAATGATCGATGTCTTTGGGTTCTGCAGATATAGGAATAAAACCGGTTTTGTCCGTGTCATTGCACAGAAACTGCCGGAACACCAGGCGCAGAAAGCAAGGAAGAGGAAAAAAAGAAAAGCCTGCAAGAACCAGAACCAGATAACAGAGGATACCCTGTTCTGTGCAGGTTATATGGTCGTCATTACATCGCTTGGGGCAGAATATTCCGGTGAGGAAATTCTAAATTTGTACAAAAGCCGCTGGCAGGTGGAACTGTTGTTTAAACGTATAAAACAGAGTTTTTCTATTACAACGATAAAAGCCGGGAATACAAACTATGCGGAAGCGCTGGTACTGCTGCAGCTAATTCTATGGATCATTGCAGAACACCAGTCTTTTCTTTGCGAACGAATTCTGAAAGAAAAAACAGAAAGAATGGAAACGATTTATTCTACCTATGAGAACTGTATGATTGCGTTTATACAGATAAAAACGATTCTGTGCCTGCCATGGGGTCTTTTTATTGACCTTGCAGATGAAAAATATTTCCGATATCTATCAAAACAAAAGCGCTGGCGGATCAATCAAAACGAAGCGTTCCATACCGCAATTTTACCAGGGCTTTTGTCTTAAGTTCGCGCCTATGGGACATTGCCCGGATGAAATCTTTGGAGATTGCCCCCGGATTCAGCAATGCGATGTCCGAGGATGAGGAGTCTATTTATTTTTGGGAACCGGGATATCTTCCGCTGCCTGCGCCTTACTACTATGACCTTCATGACTGGTCTGTGATTGGACGGATGAAAAAGCTGGAGTGGCTGGTCATCAAGGGCGTTTATATTGACGATTTCTCTTTCTTGAGTGCGTGTCAAAATCTGAAGCGGCTTAAGCTGTATAAAACAAATTTTTCTGACTGCCGGTTGTTGTCAGGGCTGCCTGGTCTCAAGGAAGTACATTTGATCTTTTGTGATTTGGAACATATAGAGGTATTGCAAGATCTGCCAGTCAGGTGCTGTACAGAGGGAACGATTGAGCTTCATCCAGCGCTGGAAGTGAGGGCTGTTCCGGTATTTAATAAGCAAAAGATTATAGATCGGGATATTGAGGCGCTGTTAAAATCGGATTCCTGCTGTTTTAAAATCGGGGAATATTTGCTGGAAATAATATTTTCTGCCGACAGAGCTGCATTTATCAAATACACAGACAAAACAAATGTTTATTGTTACGAGAATGGAAGCGGAAATCATAATCCGGTACCGCTGATGATCGGGGAATGCCCAGAAGAGCGGATGATGTGCTATGACGGTCGGGCGATTCGAAAGATGGTCTATTATTTCTGCTGCACCGGGGGATGGAATCATGTATATAAGAAAATGATGATGCTTTGATGCATTTGTCCGATCGAAGAACCCGCAGAAAGAATAAAATAAAAATTTTAATGAAGGATTCGCGCGTAGGAAGATAACAAAAACGTTAGGTTATTTTCCTGCTTTTTTTATACACGAAATAATCAGCAAGAAATCTGTTGACAGGAAAAATATTGTGTGCTATGCTAATACTACGATAAACGTAGCAACGATAGATATAGCAATGACAGTCGTTGCATTGCCTGTCGTAGAATGTTTGAGTACCTTTTGGAAGGGAGGTCTTTTATGAGCAGTATTAGCAGTGACATCATACGCGGATACAATGATACGATCATTCTGTATCTGCTGTGGGATGCGCCCTCGTATGGCTATGAGATTTCAAAGAGAATCAAGAGCCTGACGGATGAAAAATATGTGATCAAGGAAACAACACTGTATTCTGCGTTTACACGGCTGGAGAAAAATGGATTTGTCGAGTCCTATTCAGAGAATATTACAATGAACGGGAAGCGCAGGACATACTACAGAATCACAGCGCAGGGCAGACAGTATTATCACGAGAAATGTGCGGAGTGGGCGTTGACGAAGGAAGTAGTAGAAAAATTTATCAAGCAGGACGGAGGGGAATGAGCATATGGAGACAATCAGGAATTATCTGGAAACAATGTTTGCAAAGCTTCCTGTCACATTCGAGGTGCAGAAAGCAAAAAATGAGCTGTGGCAGATTATGGAGGATAAATATACAGAACTGCTTCAGGAGGGAAAGACGGAAAATGAGGCAGTGGGCATCGTGATTTCTGAGTTTGGAAATCTTGATGAACTCGCAGAGGAGCTTGGCATCAGCAATGTTGTGCTGCAGGGGAATCAGAAGTTGGCTGGAAATTTACGGCATGTCACGCTCGAGGAGGTCAAGGATTATCTGCATGACAAGACACGTGCTGCCTACACGGTTGCACTTGGTGTACTGCTGTGTATTATCAGCTGCTGCGGCTATCTTCTGGAGATCAGTTGGAGTTGGCGTGGGGGCGTTTATGCCATGTGCTTTATGTTTTTGGCTATTGCGGCAGCAGTTGGACTGTTTTTGTTTTCTGGTTTTGTGATGGGAAGATGGAAGTTTTTGAAGCAAAGGGGATGCAGTGTAGATTTTGCGACAGCAGAATATGTCCATAACCGTCGGGAAAGTTTTCGTGTGACCTATGCGATGATGATTACGATTGGCGTTATTTTGTGTATTCTGAGTGTGCTGCCTGTGTTGATTGTCACCAGTCTGTTTTCGTGGGGAAGCGGGATGGGACCTGCCTTGATGTTTGTGTTTATCGGAGTCGGGGTCTTTCTGTTCGTGGCTGCAGGAAATGTGAACGCTGGATTTACGACGATTCTTTCATTAAATAAAAATGATACGATGGGAGGCATTTTTGTGCCGTCACAGAAACAGGTAAGCTATAAAAATGACACTGTATCGCAGATGATGTCTGTCTACTGGCCGACTGTGACATGCATTTATCTTTGCTGGAGCTTTTTGAGCTTTGACTGGCACATCACATGGATTGTGTGGGTGATTGCCGCGGTAGTGCAGCGGTTGATCCGCACGATTTGGTAGTGCGCCGGGTACATGGTTATTGTTTTCATTTGAGGAGGAAAATAGGAGTATGAAGAAAAATATATGGATGACAATCCTGACAATTATTACAGTCTGCTGCGTGGTCGGCGGTACCTTTCATTATTACGGCATCTTTAGTTTTCGCGGAGGCTTTCGGTTTGGAGGGGACAGGATGACGGAGGCAAGCTCGGATTTGGACAGTTTTGATGCCATTTATGTCGATGCGGATCTGATGGATTTGACGATTGAGACAGGGAAAGAATTTTATCTTCACAGTGAATATACAGACACGATCAAAATGGAGTATGAAGTAAAGGACGGGAAACTTCATGTCAAGGAGAAAATGCCCAAAAAGGCATGGTGGGGAGGAATGAGAAATGAACAGTGCCGCATGACGCTGACAGTGCCGGAAGGAACCGCCATGGAGAGCCTGGAGATCAAGGTCGCTATGGGAAATATCAGCGTGGAGGAAATCACATCGTCCGCCTGTGATGCACTGACCAATATGGGGAGTTGTACATTTAAAAAATGCAGCTTTGACAAGTCAGATCTCAAAACGAATATGGGCGAGATTACGATCAAAGACACCCATCTTGGCGACGCTGAGGTAGATAATGATATGGGTTCGATTAAAATCGAAAGCTGTACTTTTCTGACTTTGAATGCAGACAATGCGATGGGGGATACGGCGATTGATGTGAACCAGAACCTTGACAATTTTCAAATCGAACTGGAAGCGGGAATGGGCGAGGTGCGAGTCAACGGTCAAAAAGAGGGGACGAAGTACCGTCAGTCGGGCGATGCCGGGAAGCTTGAAGCCAGCACCAGCATGGGAAGTGTGAGACTCAATTATAAAAATGCAGAATAAAGATAGATTTTTTGCAGTCACTGTGGTAGAATAAAGAACATATTCATAGAACGAGAAACTGTTAGACAAAGACACATTTAAAGAAGAGATTTATTTAAAGAAGGAACGATGAAAAAGGGCGAAGAGCATACATGGAACAGACACTATTAAAAATAGAAGATTTGAATATAGAGTTTCATGATCATGAGGTGCCAGAGCGCGTAGTGAATCATCTGACGATGGAACTGCGGCAGGGAGAAATCCTTGGGATTGTCGGCGAGTCTGGTTCTGGAAAATCCATGACAGCGATGGCAATCGCGGGACTGCTGAGACGACATGACATGAAAATGGAGGGAAAAATCCTCTTTGAGGGGAAAGAGCTGCTGCATTCAGACCGTGAAGCGCTCCGGCAGATTCAGGGAAATAAGATTGGCATTGTCTTTCAGGAACCTATGACCTCCCTCAATCCGGTCAAACGAATTGGCTGGCAGGTAGAGGAAAGTCTGCGCATTCACAGACAGGAGCTGTCAAAGGAGGAACGCTGCCAGCGTGTGCTAAAAGCGCTCGAAGATGTAGAACTTGAGCATCCGCAGCTGATCTATAATAAGTATCCGCATGAGCTTTCCGGCGGTATGCGGCAGCGTGTGATGATTGCCTCCGCAATGATCTGTGAGCCGAAGCTTCTGATTGCATATGAGCCCACGACAGCGCTTGATGTGACGATACAGCTGCAGATTGTGAAGCTTTTACAGCGGCTGAATCAGGAAAAAAAGATGGCAGTTTTATTTATTTCGCATGATCTTAGTCTGGTGAAACGTCTGTGCGACAGGGTTATCGTGATGCAGAACGGCGATATGGTGGAGACGGGCAGGAAAGAAGAGATTTTTTATCGTCCGAGAGAGGAGTACAAGAAAACGTTAATAATAGCTAGACCGAAATTAGAAAACAT
>CAMWJQ010000286.1 GCA_947174615.1 uncultured Lachnospiraceae bacterium | reverse complement strand
TATAAAAACTATTAAATAAAAAAATGACCAAGAGTCATTATTGAAAAAAGATAAGGAATATACTATACTATTTACCAGAATCATATAAAACACTTTTGTTGTGTGGGAGGAGAGGAAATGGAAATGGATGAACAACCCAAGAAGGGCGGTGAAGATGGCGGATTTATGATCAAAGTCGCCACCTTTATCGTAGACAGACGCAATTTGTTTTTTCTGCTGTTTGGCATCGCACTGATTTTTTCAGTGGTTTCTATGAACTGGACAACAGTGGAGAACGCGCTCTCGGCATATCTGCCGGACACGACAGAGACCAGCCGGGGATTGGACCGCATGGAGGAGCAGTTTATCACATATGGTACTGCCAAAGTCATGGTGACGAACATTCCCTATGAGGAGGCGGACAAGATTTATGAGGAGCTCGAAGCGCTTGACAGCATTATCATGCTGGATTTTGACAACTCCAAAGATCATTACAATAATTTCTCGGCGCTGTATTCGATCACCTTTGGCTATGAGGAGACGGACGACAGGGCGCTCGAAGCGCTCGACGAGGTTCGGGCGATGCTTGACGGGTATGATATTTATGTGTCTACCTCGATGGGGGACGCGTCGGCGGAACAGCTGGCAAAGGAGATGTCCGTGATCAGCGTGCTGGTTGCGATCGTGGTCGTCTCTGTGCTGCTCTTTACATCGCAGACATGGGCGGAGGTGCCCGTGCTGCTGCTGACGTTCTGTTCGGCAGCGCTGATTACCAAGGGAACAAATTTTATGATGGGAACGATCTCGTTTGTGTCGGACTCTGTTACCATCGTCCTGCAGCTTGCCTTGTCGGTGGATTATGCAGTTATCTTCTGTAACCGCTATAAGGAGGAGCACCAGACACTTGGCATCCGCGAGGCGGATATCGTGGCGCTCAGCAAGGCGATCCCTGAGATTTTCTCAAGTTCGCTGACGACGATGGGCGGTCTGATCGCGATGATGTTCATGCAGTTTGGCATCGGAAGCGATATGGCGCTGTGCCTGATCCGGGCGATTCTTTTGAGCCTATTGGGCGTATTTTTGCTGATGCCGGGACTTATCATGCTCTTTGGCAAGGCGATGGATAAGACAAAGCACAAGAGTTTTATTCCAGACATTCCATTTGTCGGAAAATTTGCATACAAGACAAGATTTATCATCCCGCCGCTGTTTATCGTCGTGCTGGTGGGCGCGTATCTCATCCAGTCCAACTGCCCGTATGTCTATGGATATACGCAGCTAGAGACCCCGGTGCAGAGCGATGCGATGGTGGTGGACGAGATGATTGAGGAGAGTTTTGGCACGGAGAATTTCGTTGCGCTGGTCGTTCCGGCTGGAAACTACGAGAAGGAGAGAAAGCTCTTAAATGAGCTGGATGCCAGACCGGAGGTGGACCATTCGCAGGGGCTTGCCAACACGGAAGCCATGGACGGCTATATGCTGACCGATAAGCTGACTGCGCGGGATTTCTCGGAGCTTCTGGAACTGGACTATGAGGTGGCAGAGCTGTTATACATGGCATACGCGGTGAATGATGAGAACTATGCCAAGATTGTGAACGGCTTCTCAAACTACAGCGTGCCGCTCATTGATATCTTTATGTTCCTCTATGAAGAGGTGGACGAAGGATATGTCACGCTGGATGATGAGCTGATGGACACGCTGGAGGAGGCGCACACGAAGATGCAGATTGCGCTCGACCAGCTCCAGGGCGAGCAGTACAGCCGTATGCTGATTTTCCTGACGCTGCCGGAGGAGGGGGACGAGACGTTTGCCTTTCTCGATGAGATGCACGAGATTGCAGGACAGTATTATGAGAAGTCCGAAGTGCTGGTTCCCGGAGAGTCCACGAGCCAGTATGATTTATATAAGACATTCCAGCGCGACAACACGGTTGTCAATGTCGTTTCGATTCTTGCAGTGCTGGTCGTACTGCTGTTCACATTTATGTCGGCAGGTATGCCGGTGCTTCTGATCGCGGTGATTCAGGGCGTGATCTGGGTGAATTTTTCATTTCCCGCTGTGGAGCAGAAAAACGTGTTTTTCCTGAGCGCGATGATTGTGTCCTCCATTCAGATGGGTGCGAATATTGACTACGCGATCGTGATTTCCGGCAGATTTCTGGAAATCAAAGACAAAATGTCCAAGAAGGACGCGATTATCGAGACGATGAACTTTGCCTTTCCGACGATTGTCACATCGGGCACAATGCTTGCGCTGGCGGGCATCTTTATCGGACAGATGTCCTCGGACGGCGCGGTGTGCGGTATTGGTCAGTGTCTGGGCAGGGGGACGATTCTCTCGATCTTTACGGTGATGTTTGTGCTGCCGCAGATTCTCCTGCTTGGTGAGAAGATTATCGACAGGACGTCGTTTGCGGTATCCATACCGCTCAAATTGGAGCGCGTCAGCGGTCTGATGCGCGTTGACGGCATTGTACAGGGACAGATCAACGGTACGGTTATCGGTGAAATCCACGGATTAATCCGCGGCGATGCGAATCTGTTTGTCAATATGGGCAAATTGGAGCCGAGGGAGGATGACGGAAGCGACATCAAAACGCTTATGGAGAAGGAAGAGGGTGAGAAGGATGTATAGCAGACCAAGCAGAGCAGCAGCGCTGGTGCTGGCATTTACAATGGTGGTCGGAAGCATTTCGACAGGAATGAGTCCAATACATACAGTGCAGGCGGCAGAGCAGACCAAAGAGGCAGCCCCGGACACAAAATCAGAGGATTCTGCTGAAGAAAATATTCAATATGAAAGAATCGATATCAGCACGCCCGAGGAATTTGCAGATTTTGCCGCCAAGTGCTATATCGACTCCTGGTCGAGGAACAAATACGTCAGCCTCAAATCGGACATTGACCTCTCCGGGACACCAATCAAAATCGTTCCAGTGTTTAACGGGGTGTTTGACGGTGTGGGACATACGATCTCGGGTTTTGATTACATGGGGGACGGATATGTGATCGGACTGTTCCGCTATGTGGAGCGCGACGGCTTAATTCAAAATCTGACTGTAAAGGGCGCGGTAGAATCAGAAAATGAAAAAGAATGCATGGGAAGTATCTGCGGCATCAATCACGGTACGATCAAGAACTGTACGTTTCAGGGGACCGTGAGCGGGCGTGACACCGTGGGCGGTATTGCGGGCATGAACGAGCGCACAGGAACGATCGCGGGATGCTCTGTGCGAGGCAGGATTACAGGGTATTATTCAACGGGAGGCATCGTGGGCATAAACCACGGCGCTGTGAACAATTGTACGAACCGCGCAGGCATCAATGACAACAGCGAGTGGGTGGAACAGGATGATGAGATGGGAACCGGCAAGGGGATTCTTGAGAGCCTGACTGCCAACGATGACAATGAACTGTACAGCGGCGTGGATACTGGAGGTATCGCAGGATTTTCTGACGGTGTGATCTCGCGGTGTGCAAACTCAGGGGTTGTCGGGTATGAGCACACAGGCTACAATATCGGCGGAATCGCGGGGCGCCAGTCGGGTGTCGTGTCCCTGTGCACGAACAGCGGGACTGTCTACGGGCGTAAGGATATCGGCGGTATTGTGGGACAGATGGAACCCTTTATCGAGATTGACGAGGCGGAATCCCTGCGTGGAGCGATCAATAAACTGCACGACATCATTGAGAAGACGATTGACGATATGGACACAGCAAGCGACGGCGTGAAAGGTGATGTCGATAGGATGCAGTCCTACGCGGACAGTGCAATTGATTCGGGAGACGTGCTTGTCACGAAGATTACAGATTTTGTGGATGAAAATGTCGATGAAGTCAATGCGGTGTCAGCGCGTATGGAGCACATTATTGACATGCTGCCGGATGTTTTGAATCATGTATCTGCGGCAGGGGATAAGATGTCTGATTTAAATGACACTGCAAAACAGTTGTCGGAGGATTTGGCAATTCTCGATAAACTTGATGACACAGTGTATGATGAGACAGAGTACAGTAGACTTTCACTTTTGTCCACTGTGGGCGGTACGCTGACGGCAGACAGCGCCAACCCGCAGCAAAAGGACACGGTGACTATCACGGTGACGCCGAATGACGGCTATAAGCTCAAGGAAGGCTCGCTGACTGTAAAGGATGCGGGCGGCAAGAAGATTGACATCACGCCGGTGAGCGGCAGAAGTGACCAGTATACATTTACGATGCCGAAGAAAAATGTAAAGGTCACAGCACAGTTTGTATATCAAGGGGCGTTTCTTGTGAAATCCACGGTAGGCGGACGCGTCACGACAACCGAGGACAATGACAAGGTGACATTCAAGGCATCGGCTTCGAGCGGATATCGGTTTGACGGCTACAAGGTCGGCGGCAGCAGCTATTCGGGGACCGTGAGCGCGGACAATGAAATTACGCTGGACAGGAAATCATACATTCAAGACGGGACTTCGACTGTGGTGGAGGCAGTGTTTACAAAGGTCGCTGCGGCTGCGCACAAGGTCACAGTCAAGTCCGGTACAGGCGGCACGGCGTATGTGGCTGGCAGCAGCAATACCGTGGCGGCAGGCGACGAAGTTACAATCCATATCGTAGCCGGGTCAGAGTATGTTTTCAAAGAGATGAGGGTGACAGGCGGCGTCGTCTCTGCGCCGAGCAGCTCCAATGTTAACGAGCGTGTGTTCAAAATGCCGGACAATGATGTAGATGTTGAGGTTTTGTTTCAAAATCAATATAACAAAGATTCAAGAAATTGTATTTACCCAGAGTCCAATGCCGGCGGAACCGTCTCTGTGCGAAAGGGTGCAAGCGGGACACAGTATCAGATTACGATCAAACCCGATGAAAACTATGATGTTGATGAGAACAGAGCGTTGGCATTTCAGAAGGTGACACTCTCCGGCACTGCGGGAGACGCTGACGGGGCAGGTCCTAAAGAGCGCGAGACGCAGACAGCGGATAGTTTATCGGAGAACAGCTCAGAACAGGAGACGCCATCGGAAGCTTTGACGGAAAAACCTGTTCAGAGCGAGGCGCAGGACAACACATCAGAGAATTTGGCAGACCGCGAAGAGCAGACGGAAACAGAGAATGCATCAGAGAATCCGGCAGGCAGTGAAGATCAGACAGAATCAAACAATACATCAGAAAATCCAGCCGGCAGCGACGAGACATCGGACGCAGAGAGCGCATCAGGCGGCGAGGGGACGACGGATGCAGAAAAACTATCGGAGAGTACATCGGGAAGTGAGGACACAACCGAAAATCCATCAGACAGTGATACCAGTGCCGCGCCAGAAGGCACAGAGCCAGAGGAGACACTTCCTGCGCCGGAGGAACAGCCAGAGAATGTCAAGACAATCTCTGCAGCAGTACTGGGCAGAAATGATTTGACGTATGACAGTGAGAATAAGACCTATACCTATATCGTCGATCTGGGGGATGACATCGACAGCTACAGCGCTTATGCCACTTTTGTAAAAACGCAGAAGGACACGCCGGAACAGGGGACATCCTACAATATCACCACAGCCTCCAGTACAGGCGGTGTCGTGGCAGTCGATATGACAAGCGCCAAAGAGGGGGAGAAGGTTTATGCCACGCCGACGCCAAACAATGGCTATGTGCTTGCCAGTATTCTTGTAAAC
>CAMWJQ010000285.1 GCA_947174615.1 uncultured Lachnospiraceae bacterium | reverse complement strand
TTCCCATAAAATGGGAGGTTTTTTTATATTAAATTTTTATGCGTCAAAGCTGTTGTATTAAATCTGCTAATAACTCTACTGCTATGAAACTCTGCTTTCTGTAATATGGCTTTCAATATATAGCGTTCGATAAACTGACAGTGCCTTTTTCATGACAGTTCCTTAGATTGCCTCCCACTCGCCGGTTCTCAAAAATGCTCCTGCCATATCATCCGCTTTCCTTATAATATCCCTAGAGAATCCGATGATTTCCAGAAGCTTGATCGCATTTCTGGTATGCGCCCGCCCTTCGAGCAGCCTGTAGGAAAACAACACATCCCCATGTTTCACTTCTTCCTCGAAATGACAGTTTTCATAATCCTGTTCTAATAAATGCGTCAGTTCAATATCATGTGTCGCCGCAAAACAATAAATGCCTTTCTGTGCAAGCCTTTTGAGGATCTGTGTCGAAGCTGCTATGCGCTCCACTGTATTTGTCCCCCGCAGCACCTCATCCACAAAACAGAGCAGCGGCGCAGCGTCCTTTGCGTCCGCGGCATCTATAATACGCTTCAATGCCTTGATCTCAACAATATAATAACTCTCCCCGTTGTCGAGATTATCTCGCAGCGACATGGAAGAAGAAATCCTGTAATAATTCCCTTTATACATCTTTGCCGCACAGGTGTAAACAGTCTGCGCCAAGATAGCGTTGATCGCCGTCATTTTGAGAAATGTCGATTTGCCCGATGCGTTGGAGCCTGTGATGATCATTCCCCTGTGCTGTGAAAAGCTGTTTGCCACTGGATTCTCGATACACGGGTGAAATCCCTCACTGATCACAAAGCGGCTGTCACATCCCGTCTGCAAAAGAGGCGTACAGTAATAGGGCAGCGCAGCCCTGAAATATCCAATGGAAATCACTGCATCAATGTATCCGATATCCTCTGACAATGCAATGATTGCATCTTTATTCTGATGCACAATATTCAGCATTTTATTAAACCGAATCAAGTCAACATGCGTCAGCATCTTGATATAGTCAAACAATAATTCATCAATATTTCCAGTAGACGCATTCATCTTGAGCACCATTCCGGAATGTCTCTCAAAGTCCTTAAAACCGCTTCTCTTTGCCCTTAATCCGGCAGCATAGGTCTCCATCTCCGCCCCCAATGAATGCCCCGCAATCTCGTCTGCGCAGTGCAGCATCCGTATAATATATGCGAAAGTCGTCACATATGGCGCCGCAATCCCTTTCTCTTTCATATACGTAACGATATTAAAACACGCCGTCGCAATCACCATCGGCACGCCCAGCGATGTCCGCACAAAAATAACGATGATGGATATCAACATCAGTAAAATACACACATAATGCACTTTATTGCTGCGCACGCCCAGCTCTTTAAGATAATCCAGATAATCCGAGAGGGCGTACTTGCCTGTATGCCCCAGCTCCCTGAGCGACATCATGGTATCAAGCCGCTCCTTCTCGTGTTCCATCATATAGTCAATCTGTGCCGACATCTGTGCCTGTGCACCCTCCCTGTCCTCCGTAACAGGATGCCGAAGCATCGCATACAGATATTCCTCACCCGATGAAGATTGTGCAAAATTTATGCGTGCAAAGATGCTGTCCATCCCCAGATCATTCCATGTGATTTCATCAATGTCATTTCCATAAGTCCCTTTTGTAAGACCAGATATCTCACGTTTGCGCCAATAATACCGTGAAATCTTGTCAAGCTCCTCAGCGCTGTACGTCCTGTCTGGAAAACTGCCGTACATCTCCTTCAACTGCCTTCGGTATTTTCTTTTTTGATTCTTTTCATCCAATGCGCCGCGAATCATCACATACAAAAACACGGCTGCCAATATGATCAGTAATATCAACAATTCCATAATTCTATCGCTGCTCCTGTAAATTTTGAGGTCCAAATCCATGAGGAAGCATCTTTGCGAGCGTCTGCTCCACATACTGTTCCTCGGACACTGCCGTGATCACCCGAAATCTTTCAGGATTGCAAAATTCCATCATCACCTGCCTGCACACACCGCATGGATAGGCATAGTCTGTCGGATTGTCCATAGCGCCGCCCACGATGGCAATCGCCTCAAACTCGCGCTCTCCCTCACTCACCGCTTTAAAAAATGCCGTCCGCTCCGCACAGTTTGTCGGCGTATATGCTGCATTTTCAATATTACAGCCCTTATAAACTTTGCCCTGCGTTGTCAAAAGCGCTGCGCCTACCTTGTACTTTGAGTACGGCGCATATGCCATCTGCCGTGCCTCCAATGCCAGTCTGATCAGTTCTTTATTATCCATACCATCAATCCTCACTCATTAACCTCTCCCCATCATTCCTTCAAAGTTCTATATGTTGTAAAAATATACATGTATTACAAAGGTATAGAATAACATTAGCCAACCTCGCAAATACCTCGCAATACCTCGCAATACCTCGCAATTTTTTTGCGAAGTACCTATTCCACCATTTCATAGGTCTGTTTCGGATCATACATATTTCCATTACGTTTCACCAATCCTAATTCCATTAAATGGTTTAATCTCGCTCCCACTGTACGTCCTGAACGGCTTATATGCTGTTCCAGCTCTGCTCTCGTAACAGTTGCCCTGCTTCCCATATAAACGAGAATTTTTCTTTCCAAATCGTCAAGTTTATCCCAAATATCATTGCCAATATTCTCAATCGTCCTGTCGGATTGGCGCATGGTTCTCATCACAATATTATTTTTTAATACCAGCTTGACAGACTGCTCTGGCTCCGAATACATTGGTTCTTCAAGGAAAAAATCTTCCATATCTTCATAAATGCGTCTGACTCCTTCATTGAGTTCCCTAACCCATCCAAATTCTGTCAGCACTCTGGCAATGCGTGGATTCCTTGAAAAACGTGTGTCACGGATATTGTCTATCGTAACAATAGATGGTAATTTGCCTGGACTCAAAATCTCAAGCCTGTCATCAAACATAGAAACCTTAATATAGCTTCCTGTCATTCCATATTCCCGATGCGTAACCGCATTCACAATACCCTCCAGCCATGCAAATTCAGGATATTCAGGAACTATTTGAAACCTTCCTGTCGCCTGATTTAAAGCTGTAAATTCTCTTAACTGTACGGACACAAATTCTTTTGCTTTCTCAATAATCCTCAGCAAAGGATACTCCAAATTTACGTCCTTTATAATGTTTATCTTCGTTCCTACTTGCTCTGCTGTTCCATCATAGCGCAAAAAACGTATCCTGCAATTTGGATAAAACTGGAATATATTTTCTGCAAATAGAAGAACAGCCGCATTCGTCAGATATTCCCCTTTTCCATTCTTTTTTATAAATCCACGAGCTTTTAGTACCCTTCTCGTATCAACTTCCTCGGCGCCTATTTTTCTCTTATAAGCTGTTAATAATTCCTCACTTAAATCTGAAATCTCCGCATCCATATTACATTCATCTTCATAATGTCTGGTACTCTTGCTATATTCCAGATTTTTTAAATCCTCACCTTTTATCTCTTTTGTTCTGTCACCAATACGCAAAAAAGTTGCGTCACTGTTTGTCCGTATTACTTGATCAACACTGGTAAATATATGAAGCAGCAATATCCTGTCTTTTTCTCCAGCAACATTGATTACATCAAGAAATTCTTCTTTATAATTTGGCATTGGTTTACAGCAGTCTTTTGGCGCAGAAATAAAATTGTTGATTTTTTCTGCATCAAGCATATTGATTCCCTCAACCTTTTTCGTTTTATCGCTGATGCCAATAACGATAGTTCCTCCTTCCGCATTGGCAAATGCAGAAATTAAATCTGCAAGGTCAGATACTTTTATTTTTGCTGATTTTCTGTCAAAGTATTTATTTTCCTCTGCTGTTGTCATGTAATCTAATGTAAAAAATGGATTTATATTGGATTTTGTGTCTTTTATAAGTTCCATATATTCCTATTATCCTTTCCACCTTTTCTTCACTATTACAAATATCTCAACTTTACTCATTCTTAACTCCATATAACGACACACTTTCTGCAACCATAGATAAAGGTTCTTCTGGTTGAAATTGATATACAACATTATTTGACTGATTGAAAGATGAATCGCCAGAAAATTTCTTGAAATTTTCTGCCTGTGCCATCACTTTTTCAAATATTTCTTCATCCCATTCAGGTGGATAACCATTTTGGTAAAGGAGAACCGTCAAATCCATATTAAGCTGGTTTTTAATATCATCATGGGTAGACCAGTCAGCATATTGAGCCTTATCATCTACGAGTTCTTTTATCTTCTTTGCAAGCACCAGGCATTTTTCATCTGCGTAAGGAAAACCATGGTCATCACGAACTTTTACCAAAATATCATAAAATGCCTTTTCCTCATACGTGATACCCAATTTTTCAAAAGATATTTTATCCTCTTGCAAATCCTGAAAAATATTCAGCAGCTTATCAGATAAGTCATTTACAAAATCCGCAACTTTTTTCCAGTTCGTTACAAGTCCTGTTTTACATTGCTTTTTCTCACAAAATCGTATCATTTTGATGCGTTTTTATTTCTCGTTTATATGGTTTCAAAGCTGATGTACCCAAATTGTACCCAAGTATCTCTATTGCTTGATCCTTTAAATTAATTTTTGATAATGTCATTACCCCCTAAACTTTTTGGAAACCAAACAACATCTATCTAAGTATATGGAAAGAATTTGTTCGGCTCTAAGCTTTCGTAAAATATTATGATACATATTTATGTAGATTTATTCAATTGTAAGTTTGTTCCGCTTTAAATATCCGATAAACGCATCAACAATTGCTTTTTTTCTTACTACAATATCCTTCTCGCAAAAGTCATCTTTCTGTTTTGCCATCATAACAAGCTCTGCGTTTTGAGTTCCCACTTTATACTTTCCCTTATCGTTTGTAAAACCGTTATAATACTTTTTCTTATCAGAGAATCGATAATCAGATGCACGGATATTAATGTTCTTCTCCAACAAAATTTTATTTCCCAATGACTCTAAATTGTTTTTATCTGTAAGACTTCCTTCGTTTTCCTGTCGCTTACGCGAAAATACATGCTCGATTTCCAAAGCAACATCTAAAGAGATAAGCTGCTGCTTTTCATCATTATATACCCACCAGGCAAGCATCGACTTTGTTATAGGTCTGCCATTAGTAAAAGCATAATTTTCTATAGCATTACGAACCGCATCTGCATCAAATCGGTATTCTTCAAAATCTACAACTCGGTCATTTACTATTTCAATCATCTCAGGATATGTCGGACTTCTAAGTGCATTCACACCTGGACGCATATTTTTATATAATTTCGTTATTGGTACTGTCATAACGGTAGGCGGTTAGTCCTTCTACAGAGAACTGTGATCTCTGATTACATAGAAATCTGCCTGCAGAAATCTCACTAAGGAGGACATTGCATATGCTCACCATCGAAAGCTTAATTGCAGTCATTGGTTTATGTGTGGCTTGTTTCAGTCTCGGCTATTCGTTTGGTAAGGATAGTAAGACAAAAAAATAACCGCCCGTCTGCAAACATAGCGGTTATTTTTGAACCAATATAAATGCGGACTAACCGTCTATCGGCAGTACCTTTTATATTGTTATATTACCATTCGTTTGCTTATATGTCAACTAAATTATCATTTATCCAGCTTTGACGCTTAAATTTTTATTTATACTATCATCATTACGATAATTAATAT
>CAMWJQ010000284.1 GCA_947174615.1 uncultured Lachnospiraceae bacterium | reverse complement strand
GTATTTTTGCGTCAGATACTTTACAATGATACTGTCAAAACATTTAGTAACTGCAAATTATAAATTCTACAATGATAAACAATGATAAATAAGGAAAAGATTCGAACTACTGCATGGATGCCCATAATCGCACTGCAGCCACAGCAAATATGGATACGAGAATCAAAAAAGGGGACATCAAAATATGAAAAACATGGAAAACATGGAATACATGGAAATAGAAAAGAAATATACCATCAAAAAACTGCCAGAAAACCTCGCCGCCTATCCCTGCAAAATAATCGAACAAGCATACCTGAACACCGCCCCCGTTGTGCGCGTCCGCAAATCAAACGATACGTACTATCTGACATACAAGGGCAGTGGGCTGATGGCTCGCGAGGAGTACAACCTCCCGCTCGATGAAGCGTCCTACCGCCACCTGCTCACGAAGGCGGACGGGAATATCATCTCCAAGAAACGATATGTCATTCCCATCGAAAATCCGCAGTTTCAAAAGAGCTTTGCCCTCTCAACGGAGCCGGCGCTCTCCATAGAGCTTGATGTCTTTGCGCCGCCCTTTGCGCCGCTGGTTATGGCAGAAGTCGAATTTCCAAGCGTCGAAATGGCAGACGCTTTTATACCGCCTGCATGGTTTGACGAGGAAGTCACGAATAATCCTGAATACCACAACTCCGTCATGAGCCGGAAACAGTTTCAGGACACAACATCCCAAGCTTAAAATGTTTTCTGCAAAGCGCTACATAATTATCATTGGCGCCGAGCAGGACCTGTTCGCCACTGCGCACGATGCTTTTTTGATGAAATCGTGCATTGCAGGTCGCTTTTTTGCCGCACCAACAGACCGTCTTGATTTCCCGGATCGTGTCCGCAATGGCAATCAGCCGTTCGCTCCCCGGGAAGAGCTGGTTCTGAAAATCTGCGCGAAGTCCATAACACACGACTGGCACATCCATGAAATCTACAATGTCTGAGAGGAAATTAATTTGTTCTATTGTGGCAAACTGCACCTCATCTACGATAATACAGTGATACGTTTTGATTTCCTCCTCTGGCATTTCCATCAGTTCACATAGGAGGATGCACTCCTGTTTTAAACCAATTCTTGACTGAATAATCCGCGCGCCGTCACGAGTGTCTATTTCCGACTTGCACAGAAGTGCGCGCTGCCCTACTTCCTGATAGTTGAAATGTGTCATCAGTGCATTGGCAGTCTTAGAGCTGTTCATTGTACCGTAGTTAAAATATAACTTTGCCATAGGGATGTTCTCCTTTTTGTGATGTTAATAGTATAAGCAATTATGAGGATATCAATTCAATTTTCCCGCTGCCCAAACTGTGATTGCTCACTTGTTCATCGGCTTCTGCGTCTTATGCGTCTGGCTTTTTGATGATATTTTGTTCCACTCGATAAGCAGGAAGTTATCTGTGCACATACATTCTTGTCATATCTGGTTCATCATCTCCTTGCACCAAACACAAAAACTCCCAACCATATTTTTCGTAAAATCCCACATGGTCTGTTACTAAATATACAGGTGAGATGCCTTTATGTTTCAGATCTGCTACCACCATATTTAATAATTTTCCAGCTATACCTTCGCCGCGATACGGTTCCTCTGTATAAACCGCACACACATTTGGTGTAAGGTCCTTTCTATTATGAAAATCATTTTCTATTACACCCATTCCGGCAATAATCGTCTCTTCATCAAGGCATAAATACCAACCGTATTCTGTTTCAGCATTCAAGTACGCATTCATACATTCCATATATGCATCTGCAGGAACACCCCATTTGCTATGAAACCAAAAGGCAGCCTTGTCTTTTAATGATGGTTCTTCTCTCAGCGTAATATATCTATATTTTCTCATTACAACCTCCCAATTTCCATGATTACAATTTACGCTCCTTCTAAATCCGTATCCGCTCTAATTCTGTTACGTGTATCACTGCCGGAACAAAGGGCATCATAGCACTCCTGTCCCTGCGTTCCATGCGCTCCCGGTTCAGACGGTCAGCTTCTGTTTTTCCCCTTGCAAGCCTGTCCTTAATGGATTCCCTCGCTTTCTACCTGACCTGTTCAAGATTTTTCTGCCTGTATTCCGGCTCCTGCAAAGAATCCGTAACTTTTTACTCGGTGGCTTTTGCAGATTTAACAATCTCACAGACTTTTTCATACGCCTGATCCGCCACTTCGCCAACCAGCGTTTCCACATCTGCAAGTTTCATGGTGACATCTTCAAGCGCAGAATGTTATAACGAAAAAGCAGCGGCGTTTTTATGTTGCCACTGCCCCAAAATATTTGTGTTGAAATGTTTTATCTTATCTCGATAAACAGGAATTTGGCATTATATTCGTTTTATCATATCTATACACCAATCTTCATATTGCCCTTGATTGCCCTGTCCATCGGTATATTCATATACACCGTCTAAGTGTAGTTCACCGACCGCATGATATCCTAATCTTTCATACAATCTCTTTGCCGCAGAATTGTCCGCTGGATTTACATCAAGTCCTAAGTAGGGAATTGCGGTTTCTTTGCAATATTCTTCACACGCCAACGCCAACTGGGTTCCAATACCATAATTCCTTAAGGGTTCTATTACCAGCAAATCAATCATATCTGCACATTTTTCTTGATTTGTATATGGCATAACATCTTTTTTATTATCCAGCGATAACAACACATATCCAATCGCACAGTTATTGATAAATGCGCCAAAATAAACCGCTTTCCCGCTATTCTGCTGTTGAAATCTATCAGCGTGTACAGAAGCATCAGGTTTAACCAACAACAAACTATTTAAATCAGGTTCTTCCACTACCCTGATTTGATACGATATAGAACTTATTTCATATAATTTTCTCCACATATCTGCATCCCTCCAAATTCCGATTGTGATCTGATGATTTTTAAGGGAAATATTAGCTGTTATATTATATTATTAAAATCTCCGCTAACCCTTGAAAATACTAAGTTTATCGCAGGTGAACTTTCCCTTAAAGTTTCCCTTGTGTTACATCTTCCCACAGGGCATTACGAACCCTGATAAGGGAAAATATGAGGGAAACAAAATTACATAACAAATTATAACACAATACGTATTGGAAATGAAGAACTGATTGAAATGTTATCAAAAATGCTTTCAAAAATTTAATGAAAAGAGGATAAGTGAAAAATTATTACCTCAAAAGGTATCCGCTTTTTGTTCCTCATGTTCCAGTTTCTCCCATTCTTTCCGCAACTGTTTCATCGCAATATTTCTTCGACTGTTTATCGTACTCCTGCAACGCCCGTACAGTCTTCCTATTGCTTCATCACGATAGCCAACAAAGTAATAAAGCAACAGGACTTCCCGCCTTAATTCCGGCAGTCTTGATAATGTCATTGCTAACCGTTCATCATCAACGATAACTTCCTTTCCCGACACAAGTGCCGCCAACAACGTTTTTTATTTACCGCTTGCGGCTGTCTGACTATCATATACATAAGTTTCCTTAAATAGGGGTTCAATCTCTCTTTTTATGAAATCTATCCTGTCTTTCACTCTTGGAACAAATAAAGAAGAAACAGCAACTACAATTCTGTCTTTAGGATTAACATAGATCGCATTTCCACCGTCACCCAAAGCTGCATACGAATGTTCTGTTTCATCTATAACCCACCACAAATACCCGTACTTTAAATGGCGTGCTTTCCAAACACTTTGTAACTGCGTACTCTCGAAAATCCATTTGTCGGAAACAATCTGCCTGCCGTTCCAATATCCCTCATTCAAATATAACTGCCCTAATTTAGCCATATCCATAGTTGTAAGGGATAATCCCCAGCCAGCCGTATTCGTTCCGTTTGAGTCAGCAACCCAGCCATTTGCACCTTTTGATTTATAAAAATCCAGTTGTTCTTTTTTGCTTTGAAAATAAATACTTTTATCAACAGAAATTCCTAACGGAGAAAAAAGGTTGTCCTGTGCAAATTCTAAAACAGATTTCCCTGTAGTGTTGACAAGTATACCCGATAAAATATCAATTCCGATGACAGGAGCATATTTGAATTTTCCAATTTTTCCATTTCCGCCCAAAAGGTCAAGAGAGGATATTACCCAATCCTCACTGGAAAAATATTTTGGATAAGGGTTCAATCTATACTTATAAGGGGCAGTCATTGTAAGCAGATTCCGGTCTGTTACATACACTTCAAACAATGCGTCAGTACATTCATACCCTTTCTGTTCTGCCCATTTTATCTGCTTTGCATATACAGAAGATAAAATCGAATAGCTTCCCGTTTTTGGGTTAGGGCAACATACAACTTTTCCTCGTACAATTCTCCCGATTCTATAATCTGCTTTATTTCCTCCAATGAGAAATTATATGATTTCAAACGGATAATAAGCAGCATAGTTTCTAACTGTTCAATAGCATAGTACCTATATCCAGTTTCCGGGTTGATTTCGTTTGGCATAATAAGCCCTATTTCAGCGTAATATCTGAGAGTTTTTGTAGATACTTTGCATATTTTTGAAAACTCACCAATAGACAGCACTGATACTCACCTTCCTTTTCTTTCTTACAAGTATACACTTTACCGTAAGGGTAAAGTCAAAGGCATTTTTTGTTGTCGGCTTCCCATGAGAAATCTTAACGCTATATAAAATCCAAATCAATACTTGCATAAAGAAAGTATTGACGTTGGCATTTTGTAAATTTTCCCGTATCAAGAAACAAGGAAAACTTTTTAAGAAATTTCTCTCAAAACTTCGTCAAAAATCGCCCTGTGCGGTGTTGTAGGTAATGAGAGGGCTTTCAATGAGGGTAGCGTCAACTGCGTTGACGCCGGATACATTCCCAACAAGCAAAATCTGCCCGGCAAGCCATAGCGTAGACGGGCGGATTTACGGGGCTGTTGGAAAATAGAGAGTCACCCAAAAAAGAAAAAAAGATGATTTATAACAACCACCTTTTCTCCGTTACATGATATAATGCAACTATGCTTAACAATAATTATTATACCGATTTTTTTCAAATAGGGCAACAGCGCGGAGTGCGTGCAGCAGACCGAATCGTAGAGCTGTGTGAAAGAGACCTTGGATTCATCTGGCTGACCAAGGGAAAAATCCTTTAACACACCCTTTCCTTTTTCTTAATACGAAATCCATTTTTCAAATACAACTTTACTGCATTTTGATTCCATTCAGCTACATGCAAAATAATTTCTTCATAGCCTTGTTCTTTTATATGATTCATTCCCCATAATAACAATTTTTGTCCTATACCTTGTCCTTGAAACGATTTCTCAACTATTAAATCATCTAACTCATTTCCATAGCAAGATATTGCACCTATTATTTCTCCATTTTGCAAATAAAGGAAAATATCATTTATTTTATCTTTGACTTGAGAATAATCATAATAAAAATTGATTGGCTCAACTTCTAACGCCTTTCTCATTTTATAAAAACATTCATTATATATTTTCATATATTCATTCCAGTATCTTTTTAAAAATGGGACACAAATTATGTCATTTCGATACTCCAATGTTTTATCAAATACCATTTCATATGCAATTATTTCTTTCATCTACGTTTCTCTTAAAAATCAAGTTACTCATAATCAGCTGATCCACCCATATTACATGGTGCTAGAGCGTGTTTGAAAAATGCTTCTCTATCAATCGAAAAAATATAATCCCCATTTTCATAAAAGGAAT
>CAMWJQ010000283.1 GCA_947174615.1 uncultured Lachnospiraceae bacterium | reverse complement strand
TACTATAAGAGTACAAAGAAAGGAGAAGCTTTGTTGAAAATATTTTTTTGCAAAAAGTGCAGAGTGATAGAGTATTCGAATGGAAAATGCCCTAAATGCGGCAGTTGCGAGACAGACGAGGCAAGTTTGGATTTTCTATTATTTGGTAAGATAAAAAGAGATACGACAAAAATATCAGAAAACATTGACTATTGTGCAAAATGGATATAAAATTGTAGGTAGATGTATTGTGTAAAAGGTAGCACAATATAAACAGACGTAAGATTAATGTTTTATATGGAAGGGGTGCCTACATGGCTGAGGAATTCAATTTAGACGGAATGGTGGACATATATATTTATGAGAATGGCCAGCTTTTGGAAAATCTGGAGGAGATCGTACTTGAGACGAAAGATGATGATGCATTTGACGAGAACAGCATCAATGAAATCTTTCGAATCATGCACACGATTAAAGGCTCTTCGGGAGTCATGATGTATGATAACATTATGAAGGTGTCCCACAAGCTAGAGGACATATTTTATTATTTGAGAGAAAATGTTGGCATTAAGGAGCCGCATATGGAGCTGACCGACATTGTTTTTCAGGTATTGGACTTTATCAATGGAGAGATGGAGAAAATCAAAGAGGGAAATGACCCAGATGGGGATAATTCCCAATTGATTGAGATGATGGAGAAGTTCCTTGTAAAATTAAAGGGCGTAATTGACGAAGCGGGCGATCCGGCGCCAGAACAGCCTAAGCCCCAAGCGGAGACATCTTCTTCAACCGGGATGGATCTGGGACCGAATCAGTTTTATATCGCACCACAGGCGTCAGGTTCGGCGAAATGTTTCCGTATCAAGATTACATATCATGAAGATACGCAGATGAGTAATCTGCGCGCATACTCTGCAACGTATGCTTTGAAAGAGTTCACAGAGGATGTGCACTATACGCCGGAGGATATTCTCACAGATGAAACCTCATCAGAGACGATACTGGCAGATGGTTTTCAGATGCTTGTCCGTGGTGATTTCACGGAGGAGAAGCTCCATGAACTGCTCGATACGACCTCAGAGATCAGGGATCTGCTGATTTCAGAGTGCACGAACGCTGAGTTTGAAAGAGGTTTCTCGGGAGAGCCGATTCCGGAGGAGAGCAGCGCTGCGCCGGAGGAGAGCCCAGAGGCACAGAAGAAAGAAGCAGAACCTCAGCCCGGTGATTATGTCATTCAGAAGGAAGCCGGAAAGGCGAAGCAGATTACAAAGAAAAAGAAAAAAGAAACCAAACAGGCGGTTATGAGTGTCAGCATTGATAAAATGAATATGCTGATGGATTTGATGGGTGAGATGGTGATTGCGGAGTCAGTGGTCCTTCAAAATCCTGATTTGCAGGTGCCTAATCTCGACTTGTCCAATTTCCAAAAGGCTGCATCACAGCTGTCAAAGATCACGACAGAGATGCAGGAGCTCATCATGTCCATGCGAATGATGCCGCTTACAAACACGTTCCAGAAGATGAACAGAACGGTGTTTGACATGTCAAGAAAGCTCGGGAAAAACATTGAGTTTGAGATGATTGGCGACACCACCGAGGTGGATAAGAATATCATTGAAAATATATCAGATCCATTGATGCATCTGGTTCGAAATTCTGTTGATCATGGTGTGGAAATGCCCGAGGAGCGGGTTGCCGCTGGAAAGACAGAACCAGCAAAAGTGACCCTCGAAGCAAAGAATGAGGGCGGAAAAGTATGGATTTCCGTTCGTGATAACGGCAAAGGACTCAACAGAAGCAAGCTGTATAAGAAAGCATGGGAGAACGGAATTCTACCTGATAACCGTGTAGAGAGTGATTACACAGATAAGGAAATCTTCCAGTTCATCACATTTCCCGGATTTTCAACAAAGGAGAAAGTCACAGAGTTTTCGGGACGCGGCGTAGGTATGGACGTGGTAGTTAAGAATATTCAGAAGATTGGCGGCGTGCTGGATATTGATTCAATTGAGGGTGAAGGCACTACGATGACGATGAAAATCCCTCTGACAATGGCAATCATAGATGGTATTGTCATGAGAAACGGCAATACCAAGTTTGTCATGGAAACTGGAGCGATTAAGCAGTTTATCCGTGTGACAGATAATCAGCTCATTCATGAGCCAAATGGTGAGGAGTATGTCATGATACGCGGCGAGTGTTATCCGATTCTTCGTCTCAGCCAGAAATATAATCTGGAGGATGCTGTTACGGATGTGGAAGATGGCGTGATGCTTCTGCTTGAATATGAAGGAAATACATTGTGCGTGCTGATTGACGAATTGATTGGAACACAGGAAATCGTTGTAAAACCAATACCGCCTTATGTCAAGAAGGTACATGGCATTAGCGGCTGCACCCAGCTTGGCGACGGCAGTATTGCATTGATACTTGATGTGAGCGGGCTGATGCAGGATTAATGGAGGTTGACTACATGGATGCAGATCAAAAGAAGATGTTGGAGGAAAAAGGATTTGACGTAGATGGCACGATGAAACGCTTTTTAAATAACGAGACTTTGTATCTAAAATGTCTCAGAAAATTTCTTGATGATTCGAGCTTTGACAAATTAAAAGCGGCTTACATGAGCGGAAACTGCAAAGAAGCTTTTGAGGGAGCGCATACGATGAAAGGATTTGTGTCGAACCTTGGGATTAATGAAATATACCATTTGCTGATTCCAATGGTGGAGAAGCTCCGAGTGCAGGATATGAACCTCGACGCGGAGATGAAGCAGTTGGAAACACTGTATCAGGAGACTTATAAAGTCATAGAAGAGCTTTAGTTTATGCCAATGAGCATTGACGAAAGAGATCAGTGAAAGGCGGGGAGTACCGGATGGCAGATAAGACAGAGTGGGTTGTGAGCGGGTTCCAGTTTGGAACCCAGCAAGATGCAGAGCTTGCTCAAAATGAGAAAGTCCGCATAGAGCGTCTTGAGGAGAAACTAGATTACCAGAATCATGAGATGGTCTATGCAGTATATAAAAAGGCAGTCAATAACCGCGTATTTAGAACGCCTGTGGGGTATGATTTTCTCAAAAGGCTGCAGCGGATATTACATGAAAATGCAGAGGAAGATGTTGCCAATATACCCATATATGGGGTGTATAGTATGCGTGAGAGTGCAAATCCAACAATCGAACGAATACAAGCAAGCCGTAAGCCTGTCAAAGAAAAACCAAAGCAGGAATTTTTCAGCAGGAAAACATCAATAATAGTGAATATCGGACTGCTGGTTTTGGTGATTGTCATGTTTGTGATAGCAACTACAGGTTCGAACCCGACGATCATAAATTATGAAAGGACGCTTCAAAATCGATACGCTGAATGGGAACAGCAGCTATCCGACAGAGAACAGGTAATTAGAGAGAAAGAAAAAGAACTATTGATTGCCGAGTAAAGGTAAGGATATGATCTGATATGAATAAGCTTAAAATACTTGTGGTGGACGACGAGAGCAGAATGCGGAAGCTTGTCAAGGATTTTCTTGTAAAACAAAATTATGAAGTACTGGAAGCACAAGATGGCAGTCAGGCAGTAGATCTATTCTTTGAACAACAGGATATCGCATTGATAATACTTGATGTGATGATGCCCAAAATGGATGGCTGGCAAGTGTGCAGGGAAATCAGAAACTATTCAAAAGTACCTATCATCATGTTGACAGCCCGCACAGATGAGCGCGATGAGCTTCAGGGTTTTCAACTGGGGGTAGATGAATATATCGCCAAGCCTTTTAGTCCCAAAATCTTGGTGGCGAGGGTGGAAGCCATTCTGCGCAGGACCAATCAGCTCACAGAGAACGAAATCCTCGAATATGGCGGAATATCAATCGACAAGGCTGCGCATGTCGTCACGATCGACGGTGAGAGCATTGAGCTGAGCTTTAAAGAATTTGAGCTGCTGACTTATTTTATGGAAAATAAAGGAATTGCCCTGTCTAGGGAAAAGATTCTCAACAGTGTATGGAATTATGATTATTTCGGTGATGCCCGCACGATCGATACCCATGTAAAGAAACTGAGAAGCAAGATGGGAAACAAGGGTGACTTGATTAAGACTGTTTGGGGGATGGGCTACAAACTCGAAGTGTAATTGTATACAATATATACATGGTATATATTGGTGAAAAAGAAATGCAGTATTTATAAGGGTTTGAGAGTATTCCGGGATACATGGAAAAAGAAAAAATACCAAGAGTTCTTATGAGTAGATTTCGGCTGATTTTTTCATGTATGGGCAGACAGCAGGTAAAAATTGAATAATGGCATAGTATGAATTAATGGGGCTTTATTCCTTATAGGGATAAAGCCCCGCTTTTTTGAGAAATATCTTGAATAGATATAGTTGACAAACTATATACTGTGTGATACGATATACTAAACAAAACATAGTAGATCTCAAGGAAAGGGTTTATAGAAAGATGGAGCATATGAATATTGAAGATTGGAAATCACAGATAAAAAGGGGAACTTTGGAATTTTGCATTTTATTAATGATTTCCAAGAGGTCTTATTATGGTTATGAAATTATTAGTGAGTTGGATAAGTGGCAGATATTGGCAGCAAAAGAGAGTACTATATATCCGTTGCTTCGACGGCTGCTGAAGGAAGGATTTTTGTCCTCTTATTGGCAGGAAACGACAGAAGGACTTCCGCCTAGAAAGTATTATTCTATTACAGATGCAGGCAAAACCTATCTTGATTTAATGTCTGTGGAGTGGGAGAATTTATTAACTGCGATTGATGGGATCCAAGACGGATGAAAGGAAAACTTTATGCAAAAAGTATTGGGGTAAAACAAAACGGAGGAAAATATGGAAATCATTTTATCGAATTATCTGGAAAAAATCGACAACTATTTAAAGCCCATAGAAGCGGCAGAGCGGGCAGATATTATTAATGAAATAAAAAGTGAAATGCTGGAGCTGGAAGCGAAAGATAAGCTTTCATCAGAGCAGATTGTAGAAAGGCTGGGAAATCCAAAAGAACTTGCAGGAGCATATCTGGGACAGTCGATTACAAAAAATAATCGGTTTAATATAAGAAAACTGGTTACAGTAATCGCATTTTATAGTTTGGCAGGGGTGGGGAGTATTTTTATTCTTCCGATTATCAGCATTCTTGGTGTTGTTTTGGTGATTTGTGGAGCAATTGTACCGATTTGCGGTGCTGTTAAATTTCTAGGTGCATTGGCTGGAATAGATGTTCCTTTTATTATGTTTCAATTTGGATCTTACATAGCATCGCCGATAATGACATTTTTGCTTTCTATTTTGACAGGTATTCTGCTGTTTCTGGCGGGAAGATTCTTATGGAAATTGACTATTCAGTATATTCGAATGATCAGCAGCAAAAAGAGGCAGATATTTTAGTGTAAAAACAGTGACGGCAAGTAGACTGCCCGCCGTCACTGTGCGATTTCTGAGCTGCTTCTCATATTCACCAAAACTCAATTTGTTTATAGCTCAGTGATGTTAAGCATATCCTTCACTTTCTCAAATGCTTCTATTAATTGTTCTCCTGCAACAATCAGTTCATTATGCCAGGGATGCCCATATAAACCGTCCCAGGAAGCCCGTATTCATGGGGGTTGGGGGCTGTGCCGCAAGCCTAAATGTCCACGCCCGCCGGTTACGCATTTGCCCTTATCCTGTTCTTTGGGAGAGGCCGGGGGCGCGGGGGCAGAGCCACCGCAAAACCTACCGACAGCCGCCGCCCCAGTGCAGACGGTT
>CAMWJQ010000282.1 GCA_947174615.1 uncultured Lachnospiraceae bacterium | reverse complement strand
CGCTCAGCGGAGATCTTGGCGTGGGTAAGACCGTGTTTACGCAGGGCGTGGCAGCGGGACTTGGTATCGCAGAGCATGTCAATAGTCCCACGTTTACCATCGTGCAGGTTTACGAGAGCGGCAGACTGCCCTTTTATCACTTTGATGTATATCGCATTGGTGATGTTGAGGAGATGGATGAAGTCGGCTATGAGGAATATTTTTACGGAAATGGACTGTGCATCGTTGAGTGGGCGGAGCGTATCAGAGAGCTGATACCCGCACAAGCCAGACAGATCACCATAGCGAAGGATCTCGAGAAAGGCTTTGCGTATCGTATGATTCAGATTGATGGTCAGCAGTGATTTTATTCCTGCTTGATTTGTGAGAAAAGAGGAAATGTAACATGAAAATTCTTGGATTAGACAGTTCTGGACTCGTGGCGTCAGTGGCAGTTGTGGAGGAGGACGTCACAATCGCAGAATATACTGTCAATTATAAAAAGACACATTCTCAGACACTTCTTCCCATGTTTGACGAGATCAAACGTATGACAGAACTGGATCTGCATACATTGGATGCCATTGCCATTGCAGCAGGACCAGGATCGTTTACTGGTCTGCGTATCGGCTCTGCGACAGCAAAAGGGCTGGGACTCGCGCTGAATATTCCAATCATTCCAGTGCCGACAGTGGATGCGCTAGCCTATAATGCATATGGATGCGGCACATTGATCTGTCCGCTCATGGATGCACGCAGAAATCAGGTTTATACAGGTTTGTATGAATTTCAAAAGCGGACGGAGTCTGGAGCGGGGTATGAGCTTTGTACCATCGAAAAGCAGTGTGCTGTTTCGCTCGCTGAGATCGTTGGAAAAATAAATGAACTGTGCCGTGAAAACGACAGGGAAGTGCTGTTTTTAGGGGATGGTGTGGCAGTGTATCGGGATCAGATTACAGCACTTACCACAGGCAAATACAGTTTTGCACCGTCGTGCTGTAATCGTCAGCGTGCTTCTTGTGTGGCAGCGCTTGGCGCTGAACTGTATAAGAAAGGAATCAGTGAAACTGCTGCAGAACATGCACCCGAGTACCTCAGGCTCTCACAGGCAGAGCGGGAGCGGGCAGAACATACAGCGGACAAATACCATATACGGGAAATGCGGCGATCGGATTTAGAGGAAGTGACAGCATTGGAGGCTTCCTGTTTTTCTATGCCTTGGAAGTATGGGGATTTTGAGGAGACACTTACCAATCCCAATCGAGTGTATCTCGTGGCGCAGGCAGAGACAGCAGATATAAAAGAGCGTATTTTAGGGGGATGTATGCTCACAAACATTGCCGGGGAAGGCGGCATTACCAATGTGGCGGTACGTGAACAATACAGAGGTAAAAAAATAGCGACAGCTTTAATGGAAGCGCTCCTAAAGCTTGGCAGGGAGCGGTATGGTATTACGGCATTTACCCTTGAGGTGCGCAGCCAGAATATGCCGGCGCGAAGGCTGTATGAAAAACTCGGTTTTGTCTCAAAAGGAGTTCGACCTAACTTTTATGAAAAACCAAAAGATGATGCAGTGATTTTATGGAAAGATTGAAAAAGTAAAAGGATAAAGAGAAAGAGGTGATTCTTATATTAGATATATGTTTATTAGGAACAGGAGGTATGATGCCCCTGCCCTATCGCTGGCTTACTTCTCTCATGGCGCGGTATAATGGTATAAGCATACTCATTGATTGCGGGGAAGGGACACAGATTGCCATGAAAGAAAAGGGGTGGAGTCCCAAGCCGATTGACATAATGTGCTTTACCCACTATCATGCCGATCATATATCAGGACTGCCAGGGATGCTTTTGACAATGGGAAATGCAGAAAAGACTACGCCGCTTGTCATGATTGGACCCAAAGGTCTTTCAAGAGTAGTCAATGCATTGCGCGTGGTTGCGCCAGAGCTTCCGTTTGAGATTGAATATGTGGAGATTACAGAATCAGAACAGTGCTTTGCGTTTGATGGATTTCGCATTGAGGCGTTCCGGGTAAACCATAATGTCCTCTGCTATGGCTACAGTATCATTATAGACAGAAAGGGAAAATTTCAGTTAGACAAAGCGATGGCGCTGGGACTTGACAGAAAGTACTGGAACCGACTTCAAAAAGGAGAGACGATTGAGCTGGAGACAGGTACATACACACCTCAAATGGTGATGGGAGCGCCCAGAAAAGGACTGAAAGTGACCTATTGTACAGACTCCAGACCAACCGAGGGTATTATCAAAAGTGCAAAAAATGCCGATTTATTTATATGTGAAGGAATGTATGGAGAGCCTGACAAAAAGGAAAAAGCGAAGGAATACAAACATATGACCTTCTATGAGGCAGCGGCGATGGCAAAAGAGGCGAATGCAGGAAAACTATGGCTGACACACTACTCGCCCTCCCTCACAAAACCAGAAGAATACAGGAGAGAAGTGCAGGCAGTCTTTCCGCGGACTTACATCGCAAAGGACGGATGGAGTGAAGAACTTCTATTTGAGGACGAGGAAGGATAAAAAATAACAAAGGGGGAAATGAAAATGGGGAAAGTGAAAACGGCAGTCATCATTGTCATTTTAGTGGCATTGGTGGGAGGGTATTATTTTTATCTGACCAACGTAGGAAAGGATGAGGAGCAGACGGTTGTTACAGCAGTGCAGGATGTGCTGCTGCGAAATCTTGAAAATGACTATCCGCCGACGCCTAGGGAAGTCATGAAGTATTATAGTGACATTACAAAATGCCTGTACAATGAAACATACACAGAGGAGCAGCTTGAGCAGATGGCAGATAAGCTTTTAGCATTGTATGATGAGGAGCTTGCCTCGAATAACCCAAGAGATCAATATCTCATGAGTTTAAAAAATGAGATTCAGGAGTTCGCTAAAAATAGTTATACAATCGAGAACTATACGACGTCAAAAAGTACAGATGTAGAAGAGTATACCCATGAAGGGCGCAAATGCGCAAAAATATATTGTACGTACACTGTGAAGAGCGGCGCTGAGTACAAGACCTCAAGGCAGGTATTTATCCTAAGGAGAGAGACAGAGACCGGGCACTGGAAGATTTTGGGATTTGAACTGGACAACCCAGAATAAATATGTCCGACAATACTGGAAAGGTATGACCGAATGATGGAAATGATAAAAAAAGAAGACATACTCATACTGGCGATTGAGAGTTCCTGTGATGAGACAGCGGCTGCGGTTGTGAAAAACGGGAGGGAGGTTTTGTCTAATATAATCTCCTCCCAGATTGAGCTGCATACGCTGTATGGCGGTGTAGTACCAGAAATTGCATCTAGGAAGCACATAGAAAAAATCAATCAAGTCATAGAGGAAGCGCTGCACGAGGCGAATGTAGCGTTGGAGGAGATTACAGCGATTGCAGTGACTTATGGTCCGGGGCTGGTTGGTGCGCTGTTGGTCGGTGTGTCAGCAGCCAAGGCACTCAGCTTCGCGACTGAAAAGCCTTTGATTGGTGTACATCACATTGAGGGGCATATCAGCGCCAATTTTATAGAGAATAAGGTACTGGAGCCGCCGTTTGTCTGTCTGGTTGTATCTGGAGGACATACGCATCTTGTAGTTGTGAAGGATTACGGGGAGTATGAGATCCTTGGCTGCACAAGAGATGATGCAGCAGGCGAGGCTTTCGATAAAGTGGCGCGTGCCATAGGTCTTGGATACCCCGGAGGACCAAAGATTGACAAAATTTCCAGAGAGGGGAATCCGGATGCGGTCAAATTTCCGAGGGCAAAAGTAGACGGATCGAACTATGATTTTAGTTTTAGCGGTTTGAAATCAGCTGTACTGAATTATTTGAATACATGTGAAATGAAAGGAATTGAGATTCATACAGCAGATGTAGCCGCTTCTTTTCAGAAAGCAGTGGTTGACGTGCTTGTAGAGCATTCATTAAATGCAGTGAAAGAATATGGCTATGATCAATTTGCAATTGCAGGAGGCGTAGCGTCCAATTCTGCACTTCGCACTGCATTTGAGAGTGAATGTGCGAAGCGGAAAATTGAATTTTACCATCCATCGCCCATTTTGTGTACAGACAATGCAGCTATGATTGGTGCGGCAGGCTATTATGAATATTTGAAAGGAAGAAGAAGCGGCTATGATTTAAACGCAGTGCCGAATCTCAGATTGGGTGAGCGGCGAATAGTTTGAAAAGGATGAGGCGTTATGAGGACAACAGCGATCGTGCTGGCAGCAGGTCAGGGAAAAAGGATGGAGAGCAGTGTGCACAAACAGTATCTGCTTCTCCGGGACAAACCAGTAATATATTATGCGCTAAAAGCGTTTGAGGACAGCAGGATTGATGACATTGTTCTTGTTGTGGGAAAGGACGAGCAGACATTTTGCAGAAAAGAGATCCTTGAGAAATACGGCTTTCGCAAGATAAAAGCCATTGTGGAAGGCGGTAGAGAACGTTGTCATTCTGTGGCAAACGGTATTCGCGCAGTTTGCTGGAAATGCGACTATATTTTTATTCATGACGGTGCGAGACCGTTTGTGAATGATGAAATCATTGACAGGGCACTCGGCGAAGTACAGCGTTCTCGGGCTTGTGTGGTCGGGATGCCCGTCAAGGATACCATAAAAATTTCAGATGAAATGGGGTATGTATCAGATACGCCAGCGCGCGCGCTTGTCTGGCAGGTACAAACACCTCAGGTTTTTGACAGGGAACTCATCTCGGAAGCTTATGAAAAATTATTGGAGGAAGAAGAAAAAATATTAGCAGCCGGAATTTCGGTGACAGATGATGCTATGGTAGTGGAATATTTTATGAAAATACCGGTTAAACTAATTCAAGGTTCTTATACAAATATCAAAATAACGACGCCAGAGGACTTAAAAATTGCGGAAATCCTGTTAGATTAGTTACAATTCACACCCAATGTCATTAACTTAAGCCCTTAATAACCGGGATTTGTGAACAAATACATTGATTTATTGGGCATTTTCCAGTACAATTGGTTAGTCAAATTCCTTCAGTAAATGACATTGATTCACACCAACGCCAGTTTTTATCAGCGTATGAGTTTTGCACACAAATTGATAAAGTGCATCAATTTGGCGCATGATTCCCACTACTTTGACGTGGGAGTGAAAAGTAAATTAGATTAAACTCTTTTGTAAAAAAACTTTTGTAAAAAATTGTAAAAAAGGTGTTGACAACTGCTTATATGCGTGATAAGATAAAACACGTCGCTGAGGTAAGCAGCTCAGAACAATAGACAAGATGAAAAAATAAATAAAAAAGTTGTTGACAAAATAAAGACAATTTGATACAATAAATCTTGCGTTGCAGATAAGAGTGATAGCGAAAAGCGAATACAAGATATGGAGAGGTATCGAAGTGGTCATAACGAGGCGGTCTTGAAAACCGTTTGTCCGCAAGGGCGCGTGGGTTCGAATCCCACCCTCTCCGTTTTTATTTCTGCCATTTGGAGAAGTACCCAAGCTGGCCGAAGGGGCTCCCCTGGAAAGGGAGTAGGTCGTTAATAGCGGCGCATGGGTTCAAATCCCATCTTCTCCGCTCGGTATCTTGGACAACCAGATGATACTGAAATAATAAAAGCATGTAAATGCAGTAGACAGAACCTTGACAAATAAACAGTAATGCAACCCTGAAAATTCTAAAAGAAAAATCTTAAATACAGAAATCTTAAAAGAGAAATCTTAAAACAAAGATTCTAAAAAAGAGATTCTAAAATATAAGACTCTTAAAAAGATTCTTATATAGAATATTCAGAGAACAAAACCT
>CAMWJQ010000281.1 GCA_947174615.1 uncultured Lachnospiraceae bacterium | reverse complement strand
GATCTATCATAGGTTATCCCAGAAAAATTGTCAAGCAAATTTTTGCATGTTCTACATATCCATTATTTGTTGCTGCCTGAATTGTAATCATTATTTCAGTCTGCTGTACAAAATTTCCATCTTGCCGCAATCTGTCGCAATCTCAAGAATAACGCTGTTGATAATATTATAATCCGTCTCATTATACTCATGCACATACAGATCACTCTTAAACTGAACGCCGCCTGTGCCGCTCTCGTCAATCGCACTCATGGCATATGTCGTGATAATATTCCCAATCTCCATCAGTGCTGATTTCTCCAGCTCATCCAGAAAATCCAAGTGCGGCAGATTCATTCCGCTTATTTTATTGTACAGGATCCCCGCAAGCTCATCAGACATTCCATATAAAAACAGATGTTTATTGTTCCCCTCTGCAACTGTCCTGACAATCACTGCCCCTTCCACATTTCCCTTATAAATACAACTTTTCACGCCTGTTATTGGAATGTCATACATTTCCGTGAGAAGTTTATATGCCACATTTTCTATAAAACTTTCTGTGTTTGCAAAGGATTCAATATTTTGCAACGGCAGATTCTTCAAAATCTTTCTGTCACAGACACAGACATGATTCACCAGCCATGCAAGCATCGTTCCGATAAAACTTTTTAACGTCTTTGCTGAAAAATCCCTGCTCAAGAGTTCCTTGTACACCTGAACAGTATTTTTGAAATCGTTATGTATCCTGATATGCTGTGCATAGCTCACATACTTTCGATCCCGCTGAATAGCCTCCTCTGTATTAAAATGAAACACTGTATAATCCACCAGGAAGTCAATGATCTCCATACATTTCTTCTGATTGCTGTTCTTGTCACCGCTCTTGGCAATCTCAAGCAGCTGTTCAATCTTATCAAACAACTGACGATGCTGCTCATCAATCTTGTCATTTCCTACCTTGTATTCATCTTTCCATAAAGCTGCCATAACACCATCCCCTTTGTTGTATATCAGTACTTTTGTAATTTATTTTAACATTATAGCATTCTCTGGAAATTTTATCAAGTTCCTAATCCAAGGCTTTTTTCCCAAATACCTTTTCTATGAGCAGGACAAACATGATATACACCCCTAGTACCAGTACCCAGACTGCTGACAGCACCATATAATTCAGCGTCTTGTGATTTTCATACCGCTCCTCGCAGAACATATCGAGAAGCTTTTCCTCATGGAGACCATAGGCTGTTATGTACGGCGCAAGCAGCTTTTTTTCATTGGCAGTCATGTAGGTCACGCGCCCGACCGGAAGCTGCACTTGCCCTGTAAGCCGATAGCGCAGATAGGAGCCGTCATCGAGAAAAGCCGCTGCATAATTTCCATCTGGAAGCTGAACTAGATAGTAGCGATTAAACAAATATCGTTTGAATCCAGCCTTTTTCCCATAGGTATTCCATTGCTCCACGCCAGAGGAAACCACACGCTTCCCTCTCCTGTATTTGGTGTCCGTGGCATCACTGCTGCTTTTCAGACGATATGCCTCCAATGGGATGATCTTCTCTGTCCGAAACGTAAAGTATTCTGAGCCTTCAGCGCTGTTATACTCCTCGATATTTGACAATTTCAAAATACCCTCGCCCGCCGGAAGCCCCGCAAACTGCCCATAATCATAAGTTGTGCGCAGCAGCACACCTTGGTCACACTTCTCCCAGAACAAATCCAATACAAAATCTGCCGGAAAAACAAGTACAAGATATGATGCTGCCAATAACATAATCACTGTTACTACATTAAACAAAACGCTTGTCACGCGCCACTTCTCTTTCATGCTGCTGCCCTCCTGCTTTAAGGCGGTTATATCAAGGTCGTTTTCGAAATCACACCCACGAACCGCAGAGTTGACTCTGCTTCCAAAGCCTCCATCTCCTTATTCTTACGGTTCATCAGATTTACCTGCCTTACTCTATCCCATTTGCCTTAGCATTTTCAGTATATCACTTCTCCTCTGCACGCTCTATATTTGTTTCCCACAAAATATGTCCGCTATCTTTGTTTAACATGCTATTGATTTATACTCATCCTATCTCATAAAATCTGAGAGATATAATCATCCACATACCCATCCACAAGCCACTTGTTGAGCAACGCACCGCAGAAGAAAATGTACATACAAAAATACAGCCAGATCATCACGATCACAATACTTGTCAGACTCCCGTACATGGAAAAGCCGCCGAAATAATCAATATATACAGAAAATCCGAAAGAGTATAGAGTCCAGAACACAGAAGTCACCACTGCCCCCGGATAATGCTCCCGCCACGGCATATGATTGTTTGGCAGCAGACTGTACATCGTACAAAAGACCACAGAAATCATCCCTGCCACAAACACATGCCGTATCCCGCCCAAAATCCGCCACAGTCTGGCAGCGGGACCATAGTCGGGAATCAGCCAGCCGGCAAGCGTATTTCCAAAGACAAGCACACCCGCAGAAAGCAGTATCGCAAGCAGCAGAAAAATCGTGTAGAATGAAGCTTTTAGTCTCAAGAGAATATATCCCCTTGTCTCCCTCACCTCATAAATATGATTCAGTCCCCTGATCAGCGCAAGCACTCCCTTTGATGCCGACCACAGTACCACAAACGCAGAAACTGACAGCATTGTCAGATTGTTTCCATGGTAACTATCCACGATACTGAGCAGAAAGCTGTAGATCTTCTCCGGGACAACCGCCTGTGATATATTGACCATCTCCTTCTTGCGCATCATCTCATACGGGAGCATTCCGCTGACAATCAGCACCATCGGTATCACTGACAGGAATAAAAAGAACGCAGCGCCGGAAGCGTAAGTTCCCACCTCCGCTTCCTGAAAGGTTCTGCGTATCTGTTTTTGTAATCCGTATAATTTTGTGTAGATAGACATTCTGGACAGCTCCTTCTTGCCACATCAGAACATATATTTGTGTCCGTGTGCATTAATCGGCTGTCAGGTACAACTCATCAACAGCCTTAATCTCTCCATTATAATAATATGCTAATATCTCTGCTGCGGTTAATCCTTTTTCAGCAAATCTCTTTGCGCCATTCTGAGACATTCCACAGCCATGACCATATCCAGCGCCATGTATAATAATCTGCTTTAAAGTATCCCCCTTTTCTCCATTCTTATCATAAATTTTTTCTATGTAAAAGTATGCACTCGGAAGCAGATCCCCCATTGTATAGCTGCTGCCATCCTTTCTTGTAACTGTATCCTGTGCACAGCCAAGCGCCTGTCTGATCACATGCTGGGTCATCACACTCACTCTAAAATGTTCTGTCTCAATCATGATTCCTGCCACCATACCGCTCTTCTTCCGGCTTAAAATCCTGATATCGCCAATCCCCTTCTCATTTGGCAGTTGATTAGATGATAGATACTTTGAACGGATTCGCACTTTCTGCGGCTGTGTTTTCGATAATGTATAAAGTTTTTGAAGAACTTTCTTGACAGCATTGTTGTCGAGCATCCGGTTATATGTCCAACGGTACCATGCCTCATGATATTCCACATCCGCCTCATTTCCATGATCGATAAACTGAGCATATGCCCGCTCGCCCTCCTCATTGTCCGCCGCATAGAGTTCTTCTCCTGACTCGATCAGATATGCATCTGCTGCCGATACTGTATCATTCCACACGGCTGCACCGCCGTTGTAACCGCTTGAAGTAGAATAATAAAAACTCTCTACAATATCACCGCCATAAGTCAGCACTTGATTTCTCGTCTCATTCACGGCATTGATTGCACTTGGAGACTCCTCGCAATTCATATAAACCTGAAATGCCGTACTATCATCCATATGTGCTTCCCATTCCGGATAAGCAAAGCTCTGCTTATGAAAATAAGTGTAGGTTCTCGCGCTGATCGCCTGTGCCTTTAACGCCTCCTCCGGATAAGCCGAAGGCATCTCACTCGGCACTACACTGTAGAGATATTCTTCCACTGGAAGTTCATTGACCACGACAATCCCCTCCGCAGAAGGAAAACACTCTAATTTCCCCCGGTATTGCGCGGAACTGTTCCTCCCGATATTTTTAAGCTGCAGCCTGCCATTATTTTTTCCTGTGATACAGATTCGGTTATCTCCTTCAAAATTTTTCTGAGTTAAGATATATTCTGAATTGGGAGGAAATATCAAGACTTTACCATCTTGGTCAATCATCATCTCCTCACTGCACTCAATAACAAGCTCTGTATGATAAATACCTTGATACCCCTGATTCATAATCAACACTCGCACCTGATCGTCTGGCACCAGCTTTTTATCAATAGAATCTATTGTTCTGCTATTTAGTAGGTTGGTCTCCTCCTTATTTTTCTCAGGTTCTCTCTCTTCCACTTTATCTGCTGTATCCTCGTCGAAATCGGTTAAATTTGCACTACACCGATAGATACCGACTACGATAATGACCCAAATAAGTACAATAAAAAGCTTCTTAGAAAACCCTTTAATATAGAGTATATTCCATACCTCCCTATTTTGAAATGAACACATGAATACACCACAAAAGCAGCCCGCTAAGGCTGCTTTGCTTCATTTGTGTATCCCCGAAACGCCGGCTCCTGTATTTTGACTCCTAGCCAATGCTAGGTGGGCAACCGCAATCTTTCTCGCTGCCTTCCCCTGACCAAAATGGGGGGCATGACATTGATCAGACAATATAGGAATCCCGTTTAAAGTGATGTAGGTTCAAAATGACAAGAGTTATCGTACATTTCAGATTAATTATAGTATACCCTATCATTCTAAAAATATCAACCACTATTCATATTGCATCTTTACTAATATTTTACAGCAAAATTTTGTTATTTTACATATAGACATTTTAACAACTTAATGCATAAAATTTGTATGAACCTTTGCCCGCTTTTTTTACATCATAAAGAACCTTATCGGCCTCCTTCACCATCTTCTCAAGTTCCTCCTCCGATGTCAGCGCCTTTCTGCTGCTGATGCCAATGGAGCAGGAAATCTGATGATTTTTTGGAATATGAATTTTTTTCCCAAGCTTTTTCTGCACTGCCATTGAAAATCCATCCTCTTGTTCCACTCGATCATAAATGTTTTTCGCAAGCTGTCCTGCACAGGCTTCATCATCTGTATAAAGTGTAATCAAAAATTCATCACCGCCATATCTGGTAACAAATCCCTTGTCTTCCACCTCTTTTTGAAAAATCTCTGCCATTCCTGTCAAGATGATATCTCCAACCCCATGTCCAAAAGTGTCATTGTAATATTTAAAATTATCTAAGTCAATATACATAAGCGTGACAGGAAGCCTCTTTCCTGCCTTGCGCCTGCCCCGAATCATCCTGCTGATATTTCCATAAAATCCTTCTCTGTTATACAATCCTGTCAGTTTGTCCGTGACTGCCAAATGATTCAGCTTATCATTCATATTCTTGATCTTATCATTTGCCTCAAGCATATCAATAGAACTTAAAAGCTGGCGCATCAAAAATTCAAACACCGCATAATCACTTTCATCCAGCAGATATTTGCTCGTCGGAGAATGCCAATTATCCTTCATTTCGATATAAGCTACCATGACTGCTTTAAGCGAATCATTGTAGTAAAATGGAATCCCCATAATCGAACACACTTTCTTTTGAGCGAAAAGTGATACGATATCAAGATAATCTGTATAGTTATTATTTATTTTAGAGGTGGCAAATCCAAGCCTGTTTCGCTGGAAAAATCCCTCAATCCGCCTGCGCCTGTCGCCCTCAAAGGCGTACCCTGTATTATTAAAAAGTTCCTCCGGTCCATTGTCACCATATTTTACCAGCAGCA
>CAMWJQ010000280.1 GCA_947174615.1 uncultured Lachnospiraceae bacterium | reverse complement strand
GTCCTATATTCTCTCACAAAAATATTCTGCGGCGTTTTACCGGCTATGAGACGGACAGCACATTAGTAAAACAAAATGACTGGCGTACCAAGCTCCACCATATCATATAATTCTGTCATAATTTCAATAGGGGTATTGATACAACCGTGGGAACCGTTTGTCTGGTATATTTCCCCGCCAAATTCTTTTCGCCAAGTGGCATCATGAATACCGATATGCCCATCCACCGCCATCCAGTATTTGACTGGCGTCGCGTAGTTGGCACCCCTGAGCACCCTGTTTTTCTGCTTGAAATACACAAAACATACTTTGGCAGGCGTTCCCCAGTTCCGCGAGGTATTACCGGTAACCACTGGGGTATCGATCACTATCTCGCCATCTACATAATAATACATATGCTGGTTTGTCATATCAACCTCTATGTAGGTGTCCCCAATATCATCTGAACCTTTTTCCCATGCCTCATTGATATATTGAGGGGTTCTCGTACCGCTCTGCCTGTTGAGAAATGCATTCAGCAGAAACGCATACTCTGCTTCCTCGTCAAGCTCATTGCCGTAGCCTCCACCAGACACTTTGATGAGATCACCCCTCGTTGCCTTAAAACTGCGCTCTATTCCTACTGTATTATAGGTTGATGCCAAATATGCCACATATTCCTTGATGAGTGTCTTATCAAGAATCGGACGATTCTCTTTGTCAAACACAAGTTTCCCCCGCTCATCGAGAGCCATCCAGTCAGCAACCACCGCTTCGTCAATGATTTCCTCGCACGCACCAAATTTATAGATCATATGAAAATCCTGAAATTCTTGGATTCCTTCCCATTTTGCAAGCGTGTCCTTCATGTTGGCTGTATATGGAATACTTTTGTAACAAATTTTTTTATTTGCTTCTGTTGATAAATCGATCAACATACCCTGGTAAGGAATCCCACTTCTATTTGTTAATTGATTAACAATCTCAGCACAAATAAATTCTACGGCTTGTTTTTTGAGCAGTAAATCCCTTGTTTCATCGACAAGAATATAACCCTCTGTGGCACTCTTTATAATGGAAACTGTATTCTCGTCATGATACAGGTTCTCATTGAGCCACGCTGCTTGCTCCAGCTTTGCAGCCATCACCGCCGTATCACAATAATATGAGGGATATACCGTTACATCCACCAAATCATGTATTCGGGGAGCTCCCAGATTCAACGAATTTACCAGAAAATCCTCCAGCCACTGAAAAGGTTCGGATTTGCACTGTTTCATGTATTCGGCAACTGCTGGCTTGTAGGATATCGTTACGCCGTATTCATCAAGCGGCAGTTCATGCATCGCCCCGTCCAGCGTTTGCACGGTAATCTTGTCCCGATGTAAATCATAGGAAGCATTCAGCAGATCCGTCACCCTACCGACAGTCATACCAGTGCAGTACTCACCGTTTATTGTCACAAAGAGCGGAAAAACATTTTGATAATATTGGTCTAATGCGATGACAGCGCCGACTCCAAGCACTGTCATCACACCTATGATTCTGATTAAACCAAGAAAAAATTTTTTCACTGACGATTCTTTAAATCCTCCGCGTCAAATGCCTCACTGATTGCTGCGCCAGCAGGAACCATCGGAAATACCTTATCGTCCTCCTCAATGACACATTCAATCACAACAGGTTTTTGCAGTGCGACTGCTCGCTCAAGGGCAGGTCCTACTTCTTCGCGCTTCGTGACACGGATCGCTTCACAGCCAAGCCCTTCAGAAACCTTTATAAAATCTACCTGATCTGTCAGTATGGTCTGTGAATACCGCTTTTCATAAAACAATGTCTGCCACTGGCGAACCATACCAAGCACATGATTATTGATAATAATCTGAATAATTGGTATATTATAGCGGCTTGCTGTCGCAAGCTCATTCATATTCATGCGGAAACATCCGTCTCCGGCAATGTTTACACAGATTTTATCCGGCATACCGACCTTGGCGCCAATGCAGGCGCCCAGCCCGTATCCCATCGTGCCAAGCCCGCCCGAAGAAAGGAATGTCCTAGGTTCTGTATACTGGTAATACTGCGCTGCCCACATCTGATGCTGTCCTACATCAGTAGATACAATTGCCTTTCCGCCTGTCACTCTGTCAAGCTCTTCAATGACATAAGGGCAGGTGAGTTTATCGGACTCATACCGCAGCGGGTATTTTTCTTTCAATGCTTGAATCTGCGCAATCCATTCATTGTGATCTTGCTGTTCCAGTTTGCTGTTGAGTTCTTTTAGTACCGTCTTTAAATCGCCGATGACAGAAGCATCTGTCCTGATATTTTTGTTAATCTCTGCAGCGTCAATATCAATATGTAATATTTTCGCATGCTCTGCGAATTTTTTGGCATTGCCCACCACACGGTCTGAGAATCTTGCGCCCAGCGCGATCAGCAGGTCACACTGGCTGACGCCATAATTTGACGTCTTGGTGCCATGCATTCCAATCATGCCTGTGTAGAGTGCATTCTTCCCGTCAAAAGCGCCCTTTGCCATCAACGTATCACACACTGGCGCTTGTATCTTCTCTGCAAACTCTTTGACCTCTCTTGACGCATTGGATAAAATCGCACCGCCGCCGAGATAAATATACGGTTTTTTGGCAGTTCGAAGCAGGTCAAGAGCCACATCAATATCCTGTTCTGTGTAGGCGTTTATTAATTCCGGCGCCTCCGGTTTCGCCGGGATAAACTCACACTTATTTGCTGTAACATCCTTTGTGATATCAACCAAAACGGGTCCCGGTCTCCCTGATTTTGCAATTTTGAATGCCTTTCTAATGGTATCGGCAAGTGTTGCGACATCTTTTACAATATATCCGTGTTTGGTAATGGGCATGGTCACACCCGCAATGTCAACCTCCTGAAAAGAATCCTTGCCAAGCAATGGCAGTGTCACGTTCGCGGTGATGGCAACCATCGGAACGGAATCCATATAAGCTGTAGCGATACCTGTAACCAGATTGGTAGCGCCTGGACCGCTTGTCGCAAGACAGACACCTACTTTGCCCGTAGCGCGCGCATAGCCATCCGCAGCGTGGGAAGCCCCCTGCTCGTGCGATGTCAGAATATGCTTAATCTCATCGCTGTGTTTGTACAATTCATCATAAATATTTAAAATCGATCCGCCGGGATATCCAAATACGGTATCAACGCCCTGTTCTTTCAAACATTCAATAACAATCTGTGAACCTGTTAACTGCATAATATCATTCTCCTTTGGTCCTGTAAACATGTTTATTTCCTGGGGATTTCCAATATCGCTCCCCGGTTGCCGCTTGTGACAAGTTCACGGTATCTCGCAAGATAACCTGTCGTAATCTTTGGTTCTCTCGGCTGCCAGTTCATGCGGCGCTTTGCCATCTCCTCGTCGGAAACCTTTACATTTAACGTGCACTCTGTGATGTTGATGGAAATAATATCCCCCTCCTCAACCAGTGCAATTGGTCCGCACACAGCCGCCTCAGGTGACACATGCCCGATCGAAGCCCCGCGCGATGCGCCGGAGAAACGACCGTCTGTGATCAACGCCACTGTAGAGCCAAGTCCCATTCCGGCGATCGCAGATGTAGGATTGAGCATCTCACGCATACCGGGACCGCCCTTAGGACCCTCATAGCGAATCACCACGACATCACCTGCGACAATCTTACCGCCCTTGATGGCTTCGATTGCATCCTCCTCACACTCAAAGACACGGGCAGGACCTTCGTGCACAAGCATCTCAGGGGCAACTGCAGAGCGCTTTACAACACTTCCGTCAGGCGCAAGATTGCCTTTCAGAACGGCAAGTCCGCCTGTTTTACTATAAGGATTGTCAAGTGGTCTTATCACTTCAGAATTTTTATTCTGAACACCTTTGATGTTTTCACCAATTGTTTTTCCTGTCACTGTCAGGCAGTCCTCATTGAGCAGTCCAAGCTCTGACAACTCATTCATCACGGCGTACACACCGCCTGCCTCATTCAAGTCTTCCATATAAGTTGGTCCCGCTGGCGCGAGATGACAAAGATTTGGGGTCTTTGCACTGATTTCATTCGCATAAGAAATATCGAAATCAAAGCCAATCTCATGTGCAATCGCAGGCAGATGGAGCATTGAGTTTGTAGAACATCCAAGCGCCATATCAACTGTAAGCGCATTGATAATCGCCTCTTTTGTCATAATATCACGAGGACAGATATTCTTGCGAAGCATTTCCATCACTGCCATACCCGCGTGTTTTGCCAGTTTGATTCGCTCTGAATACACTGCCGGAATCGTACCATTTCCCTGCAGCCCCATACCGAGCGCTTCCGTCAGGCAGTTCATAGAGTTCGCTGTGTACATGCCAGAGCAGGAACCGCATGTCGGACATGCCTTCTGCTCAAACTCACAGACGTCCTCCTCCGTCATGGTGCCTGCCGCATAGGAACCCACTGCTTCAAACATGGAGGAGAGGCTCCGCTTTTGTCCCTTCACATGACCTGCGAGCATCGGACCGCCTGATACAAATACCGTCGGCACATTGATGCGCGCTGCTGCCATAAGAAGCCCCGGCACATTCTTGTCACAGTTTGGCACCATGACAAGGGCATCAAACTGATGCGCCAATGCCATACATTCCGTGGAATCTGCAATCAGATCTCTTGTGACAAGAGAATACTTCATGCCGATATGCCCCATCGCAATCCCATCACAGACTGCGATCGCCGGAAAGACAACCGGCACACCGCCTGCCTCTGCCACACCAAGCTTTACTGCATTGACAATCTTATCCAGATTCATATGTCCCGGCACAATCTCATTGTAAGAACTGACGATGCCGACCATAGGTTTCTGCATTTCTTCTTCGGTAAAACCTAATGCATTAAACAGGCTTCTGTGCGGCGCCTGCTGCATTCCTTTTTTCACATTATCACTTTTCATTATTGAATCCCCCCTGCTATCAAATCGCCCATCTTCGCTGTTCCAACCTGTTTGACGCAAGCGCGTCTGCTCTCATCCTGCGGCATAATGTCTATTGTGCGGTAGCCATCCTCAAGCACCTTCTTGACTGCAGCTTCGATGGCGTCTGCTTCCTTGTCCAGATCAAACGAATACCGAAGCATCATCGCCGCACTCAGAATCGTCGCAATCGGATTCGCGATGCCCTTTCCCGCAATGTCAGGTGCAGAACCGCCGCTCGGCTCATAGAGCCCAAACTTTGTATCATTTAAGCTCGCAGAGGACAGCATCCCAATCGATCCTGTCACCATGCTTGCCTCATCGGAAAGAATATCGCCAAACATATTCTCCGTGAGAATGACATCGAACTGCTTCGGGTCCTTCACAAGCTGCATTGCACAGTTATCGACAAGCATATGCTCCAATGTGACCTCTGGATAGTCCTTTGCGACCTCCTCGACCACCTTTCTCCATAACCTAGAAGAGTCCAGCACATTTGCCTTATCAACGCTGGTTACTTTCTTCCGGCGCTTCATCGCTATCTCAAAGCCCTTGATCGCGATGCGCCTGATTTCGTTTTCCGTGTATGTAAGGGTATCGACTGCTGTGACGACACCGTCCACTTCCTTGGTGCTGCGCTCTCCAAAATAGAGACCGCCTGTAAGCTCACGCATAATCATCATATCAAATCCACTGCCAATGATATCCTCCCGCAGCGGACATGCTTCCTTTAACTCCTCATACAAATAGGCTGGTCTCAGATTCGCAAACAGATTCAGAGACTTTCTCAGCTTCAATAATCCTGCCTCTGGTCTTAAATGCGGCGGCAGCTTGTACCATGGAGATGTGGAGGTATTGCCGCCAATCGATCCCATCAGGACAGCGTCTGCTG
>CAMWJQ010000279.1 GCA_947174615.1 uncultured Lachnospiraceae bacterium | reverse complement strand
ATCCATAAACAGCTCACGCACGCTCAAAAGCCCCCAGTACCACACGCCAAACAGCATCGCCATCGCCGCAAACGCAGCGCAGAAAATTCCTCCCTCAGTCATACCAACGACCTCACTGACATAATAGACCTTCTCCACCACGCTCATATGCAAACCGACTGACAGCATAAACAGCATCAGGAAAACCACCTCCGCTGGAAGCCGCGCCCCGGCTGTATCTGCAGTCAGATGCGGTCTGCACCTTGCGGTGACAGCAAACAAAACTGCGATGATGCATAGAATCGCAAGATACAGATTCCCAATGCCAAGTACATCATACAGATTCTCTCTCGTACTGTTGACAATCATTGCGCCCGATGAGGATGTGAATTCTGTCATCCATGAAAACTGCTCGATCTGTTCCGAAGTCATAGCATAGATAAAGACTGCATTCTGTGGATTCTTCTGTGTGACTGTGATTCTTGCATAGATATTACCGTCATCATCTACCAGCCTGTACTGCGCCGATTTGTTAAACTCATCCACCCCTAGAGTCGCGCTTGAATTTGCTGCAAGCTGCACATTTTTAAAAAACTGTTCTGTGTTGTTGCCTTTGACCTTGAAATTAGACAGCCTGCCATTTTGATCATAGTAAAACACGAGATAATAGGCATATTCTGTATTTTCCCCATCTACCAAAAGCTCTGGTTCTCTTGTCGTATTTTTCAGGATTGTCTGCGTCGTGGTATCAATCACACAGTAGTCCGCACTCATGGCGAGATTGAATACATACTCGTCATTGATTTGCGAGATCCTCCTGTTTAGTTTTTCAATGATGTATGAGCGAAACTGTTCACTGCTTGTATACTTTTCCATATTTTCAAAATATTCAGCCTCTGTCTCCTGCTCAACAGGCACCTCCGAAAAGGTGAGAAAAAGGTCCTCCAGCGCTACATCCTTTCCGCTCTTCTCGATCACCTCGGGATACAGCACGAAATTACTCTGAAACAGAATCGAAATAAACCCCTCCTCCTCAAAGCCGCTGCCAATCTCTTCGCAGTATTCATCCACACGGAATTTGTAAAATGCCGCAACATACGCAAAGCATGCCGCAGCCAGCGTCACTATAAACACCGCATGCCGCAGCGCCTTTTTATTGTTTTTCAATCTTGTATCCAACACCCCACACCACCTTTAAATATTTCGGGTCATTTGGATTGATCTCAATCTTCTCCCGAATCTTCCTCACATGCACCATAATCGTATTCGTATTGATCGCCTGCTCATTCCACACACGCTCGTAAATCTCATCGGCGCTGAACACCCTGCCCGGATTTTTCATCAGCAGCAGTAAAATCTTGAACTCAATCGGCGTCAGCTTGACCGGATTGCCGTCCACGCTGACCTCCACGGTATCTTCGTTTAGCTCCAAACCGCCGATCATATGTATCCTGTCCTGGTTTCCCTGTTCTGTCACTGCATCCAGATACCGCTGGTACCGCCGAAGATGGGAATTGACCCGCGCGAGCAGCTCCATTGTCGTGAACGGCTTCGTCACATAGTCGTCCGCCCCCATATTGAGCCCCATGATTTTGTCCACCTCCTCCGACTTTGCAGAGAGCATGATCACCGGAAACTCATATCCCTTTTCTCGCACCTTCATCATCATCGTGATGCCATCCATCCGCGGCATCATAATATCGACAATGGCAAGATGAAACTCCTCCGACTCGATTTTCTTTAATCCCTCCACACCGTCCGCCGCCTGTGTCACGCTGTATCCCTGATTTCTCAGATAAATCTCTATCCCCTCCCTGATTTCCTTGTCGTCCTCAACAATCAAAATGTGATATGCTTCCATGTTTCTGTTCCCCCTGTACCTTGATGTAATTTATGACTCTTCCAGTATACCATACCTGTCAGCCTATGTATGCAAAAACAGTATCTCCCAGTAAATATCCTGCGCCGACAAAGACCAAATTCCACAAAAAAACGCCCAGCGCCGAGCTGATCGTATATTTGGCAAAATCAATCCTGAGCACGCCTGCCGGTATGGAAATGAGCGTCCTCACCATTGGAATCAGCTTGCCGATAAAGATGCCGACACATCCACGATCGCGTATGAGCGCAAAATTTCTCTCGATGGCAGGGCGATGCTTTGGAAATTTATTCAGATACTTTTCCAGAATCAGACTGCCTCCCACGTAGCCCGCCGCATATAAAATCCAGCTCCCTGCCACACCCGCAAGGAGCGTGATGATCATGACCCACAGAAAGCTGATATTTCCCCGCGCTGCCATCACACCCGAGAGCGGCATGATCACTCCCGCCGGAAAGCCTGGAAGATTCATATACTCAAGCAGAACAATGACAAAAATCGCTATCGCCCCATATTGCGTAAAATAGTCAGTGATGGTATCAAGACTCATAAAAACACCTTCCTCTTTCGTTTTGATACCGATAAGTCTATCAGCGAAAACGAAAAAAGAAGATGTATGAAATCGAAAGATTTTCTTAAATTTCGGGAAACAATTCATTGCGGAACACAATTTCCCCATCAATGATGGTCATCATCGTGTGTGTAAAAATTTCCATCGGATTGCCGTCATAGACGGCTAAATCAGCATCCTTTCCCGGCTCAATACTGCCGATGCGGTCTGCCACGCCGCAGATTTTGGCTGCATTGATGGTCAGCGCCTTAAAGCCGTCCTCCAGCGCCAATCCATGCTTCACGCTCAGCCCGACACAGATTGGAAGCGACTGAATCAGCGAGACAGGATGGTCTGTTGTAATCGACACCGTCACCCCTGCATTTGCAAGGATGCCAGCCGTCTTAAATGCCACATTCTGCACTTCGATCTTATTGCGGGTGGTCAGATCCGGTCCCACGACTGCCGGATAACCGGATTCTAAGATTTCCTCAGCAATCAAATGTCCCTCACTGCAATGATCCAGCGTCATATTCAAGTCAAACTCCCTCGCAATACGTATTGCAGTAAAAATGTCATCCACGCGGTGCACATGCGCCTTGAGCGGTATCTCCTTCGCAAACACAGGGCGCCATGCCTCATAGTGGAGATTTACATCCGCACTGCCCTGATCCCGCTTTTCGAGATAATCCCGCGCCCCCGCAAGCTCCTCGCGCAGCAGCCCGGCAATTGCCATGCGCGTCACCGGCGAGGTATTCATGCCTGCATAATTCATCTTGGGATTCTCCCCAAAGGCAATTTTCATCGCGGAGGGGAATTTGAGGATCAAATCGTCAATCCGCCTGCCGCTCGTCTTGACAACGGCAAACTGGCCGCCGACAACATTCGCGCTGCCGGGACCAATGTTTGCAGAAGTAATGCCTGCTCTCACGGCGTCCGCAAAGGCGGCATCCATCGTATTGATGGCATCAATGGCGCGGAGCATCGGGGTGACGGGATGGACTGTCTCATTGCAGTCGTCCCCCTCCTGCCCCTTCTTCTCCTCGGTGATGCCCATATGACAGTGCGCCTCTATGAGACCCGGCATTACCAGATAATGATTCATATTTATTTTCATGCAGTCCGCAGACTGAGGGAGCTCAATGTTCGGGGACACTTCAAGGATCTTTCCGTCCTTGATAAGTATGCTTCCCTCAAAGATGTCTGCCTGATATTTCTCGCATATCGCATCGCTCATACTGCGGATTGCAGCATTTTCCAATAAAAGCATAAAACCATGCCCTTCCTGATTTATTCTGCCTGACTTGCCGGTCTCTTCAAAGGGTCGATCGGCACACCGTCCTTCGTGAGCTTATAATAAACATTAGTTCCCTCTTCGGTGTAATAGATCGTAGGCTTTGCCACCTTGCCGACAACATCGCCCGCAGATACACGGTCTCCCGCTTTCAGACTGATGTCGCTGAGCTGCCCATAGGTGAGCATATATCCGTTTCCAAGATCAAATCGAATGGTGTTTCCGGTCTGAGAGTCATAATACACGTCTGACACAATGCCGTCTGCCGCCGCGGTGATGGTCTGCCCCTCGCTCGCCGCTACGACCAGCGCCGGATTGTAGTGATACTGCTGCATTGTGGCATGGTACACTGCCTTGTCCATGCTGTAGTCGAGGAGTACATCACCGATGACAGGCAGTGCGAGCGAATCATCCTCGGAGAAAAACAGCGGCGTGTCTGCCACAAGCTCCTGCTCGGGTTCCTGCCCATCCATAAAGACTGCCGCCTTGTCTGTGCCTGCCTTTGCCCCATCCTGTTTGGTATTCTCCACCTGCCCAGAGTTTGCCTCTGTAAAGGCCGGATCGACATCCATGTCATTGTTGTCGCTCAGGTCATACAGATCTGAATCGACAAAACGATTATCGATCTGTGCCTTCTTGGTATCCATCTCTGCCTGTGCCTTTCCCGATACAAATCTGGTATCTGCCAGCCCTGTACCTTCTTCTTCCTCTGTGATGTTCTGCTGTTCAAGCTTTGCGAAATCTATACGATTTTCTTCCTTTTTCTTGTCGCCCTGCGCTGACATATACACGCCCGCAAGAGTAAGTGCCGACAGCACAAATACTGATGCTGCAATGATACTGATCTTTTCTTTCTGCAAGGCAGGACGTTTGTTGTTTCGTCTGTTCATCCTTTCCCTCCATTTCCGGCAAGCCCTTTGCCTGTCTATAGCATTGACCCGATAGGAGGTTTTTATTCATCAATTTATTTGTAAATGACGACCTTGATATCGCCGTAAAAGTACTTGAGTATCGCATAAAAATCCATGCCTGAAACCGCCAGCTCATAGGCGTAATTCAGCGAAAAACCATCACCGCTTCCCACCTCTGAGACAAGCATGTCGGACGGTGAAGTGGTAAAAAAAGGAGCTGTCATCACCGCTCCATCTCTCGTAATCACAACCCCTTTTGTGGCATCGACTGCCCGCTCGATTTCATTGAGCTTCACGCGCCTGCTGTCCTGTGGCAATGTCTGTAAAATTCTGTAAAATTTGTCTGCATCAAACGCCATACGTTCATACAATAACAATTCCGGGCACTGTTCTTCCTCCCACGCGGCGGCAATATTGCTGCGGCACACGATGGCAAGCGCCTTGAGATACTCCTGTTCCGGGTCATACGCTGCATCCTCGCGAACAATATAATCCTCAGAGCTGCTAAAGATCGTATCCTCCGGAATCACGCGGTACATGAGCAGCCCTGTCAGCATTTCCGGCTGATAATAAAATGTGCCAATTTCTTCCTCTACCACAACCTGAAAACTTTCATCGAGAACGCTCACATCCTCTTTCTCCTGTTTCCACGGCTCCCGCACTGGCTTGATAAAAATCGTCCCAATCAGCGGAACGCACACGATGAAGGTAAGCACTCCGGTCAGTTTTCTCACAGGCAGATCACCCGGCACGCTGTCATTACTATATTCTATGCCAATCGGTGCAGTTTGATTCAGACGATGACAGCCCCGCAGCCGCCTGCACACGCATTCCCTGTTCCCCCCTGCCCCGCCAAACGCAAAATTTCCCACAGATTTGAAGTCATCCACGCCTCATCAGCCGCGATGTGAGTTTGTCAAAAAGCACAGTGCACACAATCACTACAGTATTGTCAAACAGCACCGCCATCACAAGACACACTGCAAAGGTCGCTGCCACACTCGCTGCGATGCCGCCAAGACACCCAAAACGCAGCGCCGTGATGTGAAACTTCCCTTGTACGACAACAAAGAGTGCATACCAGTGTATCAGGATAATGGAATAACTGTACTTCGAGCACAGCCGCACAAAGGCGTTTGATTTATGCTGAAACCAGTTTTTGTATTTTAAAAACAGCACAAAGATGCCGCTGGAAGCAATCACGATCGGCGGGGTACTGCCATACACCAGATTCATCTGTGCAGCGT